>JAFNAH010000113.1 GCA_017860075.1 Acidobacteriota bacterium
TGTCCGGCCGGCGATCAGTGCTATAGTGACGCCGTGCTCAGGCGATTGGCTCCGGCGTGTCTTGCAGGCATTGCTCTGGAATCGATCTGGATCGCCACCTGGACCCTGCAGCCGCTCCGCGACAACACCGAAGCATTCATCGCCCTGATGCTGGCAGCGTTTGCGATCTGCATCTGCTGCTTCCTGAGCATTCCCATCCCCGATCGCCTCACGACGATCCTCGTGTTGGCCTTCGGCCTCGCATTCCGCCTGACCCTGATTCCCGCGCCGCCCGATCAGAGTGAAGACATCTATCGATATCTCTGGGATGCAAGAGTTGCCGCCCACGGGATCGATCCTTACGCCTACCCTCCCTCGGCACCTGAACTGGCACCGCTTTCCGCGACCGCGATCTTTCCGCCGATCAACTCCAAGCCCCACCGTACGGCCTATCCTCCTCTTTCCCAGGCGTTGTTTCGCATCTCCTACTCCCTGTTCGGAGAGCGTGTGACGCCTTTGAAGGCCATGTTTTCACTGCTGGAGTTCCTGTCCGTCATCGTCGCCTGGAGGTTGCTCATTGCCTTTGGCCGCAGGCCGGAGCCGCTTTACCTCCTGGCCTGGAACCCTTTTTTCATTTTCGAGTTCTCGCATTCAGGCCACTCGGAAAGCCTGATGATGTTCCTGACCCTCCTGTCCGTATACCTTCTCCACCGGGGGAGAAGGACGGCGGCGATGGTTTCGTATGCCGGGGCCGTCCTGTCCAAGTTGCACCCTGCGTTCTGGTTCCCTTTGTTCCTTCGGCGCGCCGGCCTCAAAGCCGCGACGGTCGGGGCCGCAGCAGGACTCCTGCTGCTGTCGTTTTTCTTCACCCCTTCCTCGCTGATCTCCTACCTCGAGTCCCTCCAGGCCTATGTCCGGCTCTTTGAGTTCAACGCCAGCCTCCACTATCTGTTCGTCTTTCTCGGCCGGGCGCTGGCGCAGCAGAGTTGGGGGCAGCTTGCCGGCCCCTTCCTGGCTGCTGCATTCCTGCTGATGGCGGCTCTGATCTGGTGGAAGTTTCCCATGAAGGATGAATGCGGCCTCCTCCACGCGGTGTTCTGGGTCGCTACCGCTGACCTCTGCCTGGCGACGACGGTTCACCCGTGGTACCTCTCGTGGGCAGCAGTCGCCCTCTTCCTCTTCCCCTATGCTTTCATGACCTACTGGACCGGTGCGGTCTTCCTGACATATCTCGCCTACGCATACCGACCCGTGTATGAACCTGCATGGGTGCTGCTGGTCGAGTACCTGCCGATGTATGGTCTTATGGCGTGGGAGATTCTCCGGGGCGGGCCGCTATTCGCCAAGCTGCCTTCGCGGACCGGTTAGCGGCAAGAGGCTTCCCCCTATTCCCTGGATCGCATGATGAGGTCGAGGAATTCCATGCGGGTCTCCTGGCGCTGGAAGGATCCCAGCATCGCACTGGTAACGGCACGCGAATTCTGTTTCTCGACCCCCCTCATCATCATGCACATGTGCTGGGCTTCCACCACCACCCCAACCCCCTGAGGGGCGATCGATTCTTCGATGGTCTCGGCGATCTGCGTGGTCATGCGCTCCTGAACCTGCAGTCGCCGGCTGAAGACCTCCACTAACCGGGCAATCTTGCTCAAGCCGACGACCTTCCGGTCGGGGATATATGCCACATGGCACCTGCCGAAGAAAGGGAGGAGATGGTGCTCACACATGCTGAAGAAGTCGATGTTGGTCACGATGACCATCTCGTCGTACTTGACCTCGAAAAGGGCATCGTTCAGCACGGCCCTGGTGTCCATGGCATAGCCGCTGGTCAGGAACCGGAGGGCTTTTTCAACCCGATCAGGAGTGTCTTTGAGACCTTCGCGGTCCGGGTCTTCACCCAAATCCAACAGGATCTTGCGAACCAGATCTTGCATAGCGCACCTTTCGCCCTGTCCGCAGACATGAATTTGCCAAAATCGGGATTATGCTATCACAGTATTGCCTCAGTCATCGGCGGAAGCCCTGCGGCCCAGGCTTCTGCGACACCCTTACACGGTTCGTTTTTCGTTTTCCGCCTGTCCCCAGGGCTCGCGCCCTGGGCCGTTCTTTAACGTCCTCGCAGGGCGCACATTGCGAGTTTTGAGACGGCGCTGACGGCGCGGACCCACATCCAGGCCTCACATTCACTTTACACAACCGCCTGCAATGGCTACACTTATGCCATGACGGGGGGTCAGAGCGGCCTTTTCAGGCGAATCGGCGTTGCCCTGCGGGATGCGTCGCATGCCATGGCCACGGTGGACACCGCACGGGACGCCGCGGCAATATCGTACTTCTTCCTCTTTACGGTCTTTCCGTCAGTGCTCGTCGTCGTGTCCGTGGTTGATGCGGTCCTAGGCTGGGTCAGCCTTCGGAAGCTTGTGCTTCGGCAGATCATCGCTCTCTTCCCGGGGATGGGCAACTCCCTGGTTTCCACGATCTCGGAAATCGCCGATCCTTCTCCCGCGCTACTGTTGTCGTGCCTGGCACTTCTCGGATGGACCTCCACCTGGGTATTCACGTTCATTGAAAACGGGCTCAATCGAGCCTGGGGAGCCCCGCGCCGGCGCGGCTTCTGGCAGAGCCGTGTGCGGAGTACGTCGCTGATGATCCTCGCGGGCCTGCTCCTTGTGGCCTCCGCCGGCATCACGGCAAGCGAGAGCTCGGCGCGGCTCCGATCCAGGCATCCGATGGGACACTGGGCCTGGTCGGTAACTCTCGTGGGGTCCGGGTTCGTGGTTGCAGTACTGGTCTTCTGGCTGATCTACAAGCTGCTCCCCGACAGGAAGGTGCGTTGGATCGAGGCATTCTCCGGGGCCGTGGCCGCGGCCGTGCTCTGGGAACTCGGCAGCTATATCTTCGGGATGCTCGTGCCGTTCTTCGACTACCAGCGGATTTACGGGCGGGGCGGAGTCATCGTCGCCTTGCTCACGTGGATCTATACATCCAACCTGATCCTGCTCTTCGGCGCCAACTTCTCGGCACAATGGCACAGGCCCTCAGTCCGCCACCGGCACGCGGATCACCAGGTGCACGCCGTTCCGGCAAGCGCCGGAGGTCAGGCCCACAGGATTCGCAGTTTTCCCCCTCCCGCTGACAAATGGCAGTGAAGCTCAGCGATTTTGATTTCAACATACCGGAAGAGTTGATAGCACAGCGTCCAACGCCGGAGCGCGAGCAATCACGGCTCATGGTGGTATGGCGCGACGAGCGCCGCTGGGAACACCGGTCGTTCCACGAACTGCCCGAAATCCTGACTTCGGAGCATTTCCTGGTAATGAACAACTCGCGCGTCTTCCCCGCGCGCCTCCGCGCGCGACGTCCCGGCAGGAACGAGGCGATCGAGCTGCTCCTGGTGAGTGAGGTGGAGGCAGGTCAGTGGTTGACACTGGTAAAGCCGGCACGCAAAGCCCTTCTCGGACAAGTTCTTGAAATAGAAGATCTAACGGCCAGGATCAAGAGCATTTCAGGCCCGGGGTTGAGGGTCCTGGCTTTCGAGGGGAGCCCTGACGTGGTGAAGACCGCTGAGCGGATAGGGGAAGTGCCGCTACCACCATACATCCGCCGCCCGGACCGGAGCCTTCACGCTGAAGACCTGTTGCGCTATCAGACCGTCTATGCAAAACGGACAGGATCGATCGCCGCTCCAACCGCCGGGCTGCACTTCACCCGTGAACTGCTTGAGCGCCTGAGCGCCAGAGGTGTTGACCGCTGCGAAATCCTGCTGCACGTCGGCTATGGAACCTTTCAGCCGGTCCGCGTCGATGAGGTCGACTACCACCGGATGCTGCCCGAATACTTCGAAGTGAGCGAGGAGTCCGCCACCTTCATACGGACACTGAAGGCTTCCGGCCGGATGCTCGTCGCGGTCGGCACCACTACCACCCGGGTCCTGGAATACCTTGCCCGGGACGGCAACCTGCCTTCGGGAGGGGCGTCCGGGATGTGCGATTTGTTCATCTACCCCGGATTCAGTTTCCGGATCCTCGATGGATTGCTCACCAACTTCCACCTGCCGAGATCGACCCCCTTTCTGCTGGCCTGCGCCTTCGCGGGAAGGGAGTTGATGCTCGAGTGCTACAGGGAGGCCCGGGACCAGGGCTATCGCTTCTATAGCTATGGTGACGCTATGCTTATAGTCTAGATTCCCTGAATACCTTCATAGACGGGGCCGTTTCTGACGATAAACCTCGAAACAGGAGTGAAATATGCTCTACCCTGGATCGTATTCTATGAGTGAGAGGGTACCAGGATGAACTGCAGGGAAGCTGGTAAGTGGCTGTCGCACAGGATCGACGGTGAACTCCCCCGTGCCGAGGCGAACCTGCTGGATGCACATCTGTCGGTCTGCCCCTCCTGCTCCCGGGCTCTGCAGCTTTTGACGATTCCCCGGCGGGTCGGCAGAATTTTGCCCGCTCCGGAGCCTTCTCCCTATTTCTACCAGAGGATCAAGGCAAACCTCGAGCCGGAGGTGCGCAGAAACGCCTTCTGGCAAATCATCATGGGTTTATCGCGGCGGGTCGTCGTGCCGCTCGGCGCCGTCACGCTCATGATTATCACGGCCTTCCTGTACGCTCAGCTGTCCGTACCGAAGTCGGACATCTACCAGACCTACGATGGGATCTTTACGCCGACCAGCCGCCCGGAGCAGCTCATCAGAGCCGAGCGCGGCGACATCACCGATGACGTCGTGCTGTACACGCTGGCGGAGCAGGAACAGGGAGGCAGGTATCTCGACGCGGCACCCTTGAAATAGGTTCCGGGAAGGCAACTAAGTTATATGAAGACAAGAACCAGCGCCACCTTGGTCCTCTTGCTGACCTTCGTACTCGGCGGCATCACGGGTGCGCTAGGGTACTACCTCTGCGCACGCCGTCCGGCCGCTGCTGCCGGCAGGGACGGAGGCCGGCCGTCCAACCCCCATCACCTCGCCGATGAACTGGCACAAGCGCTGACCCTGGACTCGGCACAGAAAGCGAAACTAGAGGCGATAATCGCCGAAGGCCGGGAGCGGTACCGGACTCTCTCCGAACAGGTGCGCCCGCAGTATGAAGAGATCAGGCGTCAGACCCGGGATCAGATCCGCCAGGTGCTGCGTGAAGACCAGAAGCCTCGCCTCGATGAGTTCTTCAAAGAACTCGACAAGCGCCGGGCCGCCCGCAATTCTCCACCGCCGGGCAGGTAGTCGATCGCCGGACGCATCGTCAATATAAGGGCAACCAGCTGACGAACCTGCTTTGCGTCCTTTGAGGATCTCCTGCGCGCTCAGTCGGAATCATTCGATTCCCGGGACGGCCCGAGCCACGGTGAGGACGGAAACGGATCGTGCCCCGGCTGTGAGCAGGGCCTCCGAGGCGCTTGCCGCTGTCGCGCCCGTCGTCATCACGTCATCGACCAGCAGTATTCGCCTGTCGCGAACCAGGGCAGGTCGATCACAGCGGAACGCAGACCGGAGATTGCGTTGCCTCTCGGCATCCGAGAGTCCAACCTGTGGCAGAGTGTCCCGCACGCGGGAAAGCGGCGACTCCGAGCAAGGCAGCATCAATTGCTCCTGCAGCGCCGCTGCCAGCAGGGCCGCCTGGTTGAAACCGCGCTCCCTCCTGCGACGCGGATGGAGTGGAACCGGA
>JAFNAH010000114.1 GCA_017860075.1 Acidobacteriota bacterium
CCGGACAACCTGCTGGGCGTGTTCATGTCGAGCTTCCTCGCGCCCGCGACGCTCGAAGGCACCGTGTTCCTGGTCCACGAGCCGATCGACCAGGTCAAGCAGACGCGCTCCGCGTGGATCTATAACGCCGGCCAGCGCCGCGTGCGCCGCGCCCCCGACCTGTCCTATGACAACGTCAACGACGGTACCGAGGGCCTGCGCACGACGGACCAGTTCGACGCCTTCAACGGCGCGCCGGACCGCTACGACTGGAAGCTCGTTGGCAAGAAGGAGATCTTCGTCCCGTACAATTCGTACAAGCTGTCCGACAAGAAGCTCAAGTACAAGGAAGACATCATCCGCAAGAACACGCTGAATGCGGACCTGATGCGCTACGAGCTGCACCGGGTGTGGGAGGTCGAAGCGAACCTGAAGCCGACCAGCAGGCACATCTACGCCAAGCGCGTGTTCTACCTCGACGAGGACAGCTGGACCGTGCTCTACGAGGACGCCTACGACACCCGCAAGCAACTGTGGCGCGTGAACATCCACCCGCTCATGCAGTTCTACGATGCCAGGGTGCCGTGGTTCCGGGCCAACATCTGGCACGATCTCAACAACGGCAGCTACCTGGTGGCCGGCCTCGACAACGAGATCAAGACGCCATGGACGTTTGGCACTAAGGCGCCGTGGGCGGACTTCCAGCCAGATGCCCTGCGGCGCATCGGCACCAAGTGAGGCCAGATTTCGAAGGAGCCTGACGTTTGCGTCCGTGGCGGAGCCGAAAGCCTCGGCTCCGCCATCGCTCGATTACGCCAACGCGCGTGCCCAGGGGTTGTCCGGCCCGATCTGCAAGCCGTCCGTGATGAGATTGCTCGATTCGTCGAACCGTCCCATGGCGAACCGCACCCGGCCAGCATGGCGCGGTTTACAGTGCCGGCGGTCCGTCTGTGTTCCGCCGCGAGACGAGCACCTTGTCGATTCGCTGGCCGTCCATATCGACCACCTCGAATTTCCATCCCCGCCATTGGATACTGTCGGTGCACTTCGGTATGCGACCGAGTTGCCAGAAGATCAGGCCGCTCAGGGTCTCGAAATCCTCGTCGATGTCGACGTCGGGCCATTCCAGCGACAAGTGCTGAGCCAGGTCCGTCATCGGGATCTGGCCGTCGAACAACCACGATCCGTCGTCCCGCCGCACGGCCCAACTGTCCTCCGGTGTGCCGGCGAATTGTCCAGTGATCGCCTCCAGTACATCGTGCAGCGTGACGAGCCCCAGTAGAGAGCCATACTCGTCCACGACGAACGACATGTTCATGCGGCCTTCCCTGAAACTCTCGAGAATGTCACGGCCAGTCACGCTTTCAGGAACGAACGTGGGCGCCTTGGCCAGTTTCGCGAGGTCGAACTGCTGGCCCCGCAGCAGCGCCAGCAGCAGCGCACGCGCTGACACCACGCCGATGACGTCCTGCCGATCACCCCGAATGACGGGGTAGCGGGAATGCGGCGCGGCCTCCATCGCCTCGATTACCTGGTCCGGGCGCGCATCGACATCGAGTGAGGCAATGTCGGCACGCGGCGTCATCAGCGTGGCAATCGAGCGGTCGTCCAGGCGGAAGAGATTACGGACCATTTGGCGCTCCGTCTCCTCGATGACTCCGGCGGTCGATCCCTCGTGCAGGACCGTGTGAATTTCCTCTTCGGTAACCTCCCTGCGCGCCAGGTCGTCGACGCCGAGCAGTCGCAGCAGAATCCGGGTAGATGACGTCAGCAACCAGACGAACGGCTTGGAGGCAATTGCGAGAAGCTGGATCGGCCGCGCAACGAACCTGGCGACCCGCTCCGCATGCAGCTGGCCGATGCGCTTCGGCACGAGTTCGCCGACGACGATTGAAAAATACGTGACCACGGCGACCACCACGGCCGTCGCGACGTATCCGGCCACCTGGGCAGTAGCGCCCAAGCCGACCAGATACTGGGCGAGCGGAGGAGCCAGCGTGGCCTCACCCACGATGCCGGTCAGCATGGCAACCGACGTGATCCCTATCTGAACGGTCGACAGGAACCGCGTGGGCTCGGCTCCGAGTTCCGTTGCAATCCGGGCGGCGGCGTCCCCCCTTTCGATCAACGGCAGCAGGCGCGCGCGACGGGCGCTGACCAGGGCGATCTCGGACATCGCGAAGAACCCGTTCAAGAGGATAAGGATGACCAGAAAGTAGATTTCCATGTCTCTTGGTTACGTCGGCGTCTAGCCGTCTGAATCGGGCCTGGGCGACCCGAACCAATTCTACCGAAGCATGGGCGGCAAGACGGCCAGCGCCTCGGTCTCGCAGAGCAGGTCAGGCCGGCAGATCGGCGCCGCGACCAGCACATGCGGAAAGCCCTCGAAGCCAGCCGCGCTGATCTTCTCACGCAGGCGTCGCGCGTCCGCGGGATGCTTCAGGTACGTGATCGCGGAAACCACGTCGCCGAAAGTTGCGTGCTGCCTCTCCAGCAGCGCCGCGATGTTGACGAACATGCGGTCCGCCTGCGCATCGAAATCGTCCACGTGCGCGGTCCTGCCGTACTCGTCGATGCTCGCGGTCCCTGAGACGTGGAGCGCGACCTTGTTCGTCTCCACGACTTTCGTGCCGCGGACGAAGTCGGCACCGTATTGTGGCGCTTCGTTCAGCGTGGGCGATGTCATCACGGTCCGCACGAGGGGACGCCCCGCCTTCACGGCGTAAATGCCCAGGCAGAGATCGTGTCCCTCGGGGACCGGCCCACCGCCGATGCCGGTGCTGGCCGGGGCCGGATCGATTCCTCGCGCGCGGAAGAATTCACGCCGCGCCCGATTCAGTTCCGCGTAGTCTCGGTCGATCTCGCGCAGATGGATCCACGTGCGTACCACGTCGCGAAACTCCATCCCGGCCTGCTGCAGCAGTTCTTCGGCAAGACAGAACATGCCAAGAGTCTGTTCATACGCGCTCTTGCCCGGCCCGCACAGGGCGGCGGCATGAAACCGGGTCTCATCGCCGATGTGGATCCGCAGGCCGTGCGCACGGGCGCACTCGGCACAGGCGCAGACGGGCCTGGCTTCGATGGGTTCGAACCGCACTGGCGACTGGCTCGGCAGCACGGCCTGTATCGATACCTCCAGGAAGGCACACTCGTTCAACGGGGGTTGTTCGATCTCGCTGGTGGCAGGCCTGTGAGTCGTTCCCCCATGAGAGGCGAGAACCCGGTGGCGCGCTTCGCGGACGGAAGCGACGTTTGCCCGCAGATGCCGCAGGAAGACCGTCTCGGTGACGACTGACCCGAGGCTTCCGCCATTGGCTGCGAGCACAGAGAGGATTGCGCGATAGATCGCTTCAGCCTGCCCGCGCGCGTCCGTAATCTCAGCGGGAGGCTGGCAGTGAAAGTAGAGTTCCCTTGCCTCGGGACCTTCTAACCGACGGAGAACGACCGAGCAGCCGTGCGTCTCGATCGTGTCGGCAACGGGATGGG
Source organism: Acidobacteriota bacterium (assembly GCA_017860075.1). Classification (GTDB taxonomy): domain Bacteria; phylum Acidobacteriota; class UBA6911; order UBA6911; family UBA6911; genus JACADW01. The sequence goes on from JAFNAH010000114.1 coordinate 3,466, forward strand.
GAGACACTTCGATTCTCTGACCGCCGGCGGGAACTGGCTTCATGGTCGCACAGTACCCGGGGCTGGCTCAGCCTGCCGTGAACCATTAGCCGCCCGACGTCTTGCAACGTCGGGCGGCCTGGATCAAACGCTGGTCGCCGGAGTCAGGGCTTCTTGCACCCGTCGGTGGGCAGAGTCCCTTCGCTGGAGAAGTACGTGAAGCCAGCGGGCTTGTTCTTCTCGAAGCAGTTGCCAGTCCCTGTTTCGCCGAGTTGCGGCGTCTGCGCGAAAAGAATGTCCACAGCCGGGAGAGGCAGAGGCCACTCTGACGGCGGTAGCGTTGCGTTGCCACTAAACTTGTTCAGGGACACCAAGTTGCGGGCTACTGAGGGATCCTCGCCGGGCGTTGAATCATTATCAGGGCAGAGTGAGGGATCGCCCTGGTTGGCAGTACACCATCCGAGGACCCCGATCCCAACGTACTCATTGTTCGCGACGACGTTCTTGGCGATTACGTGGTCGGAGACACCCAACACCAGGATCCCGATGCCCGGCGGCAACTTGCCCTGGAACGTTGTTTCCGGATCAGCCCTGTTCGGCGCGTTGTTGTCTCGAACATCGTTTTGCTCGATCACCCAGTTGGCCATGACGGGCGGTGTGGGGTTCCCGGCCCCGTCTGGATGGAACAGGCCGATGCCCAACGTGTTGTTGTGGATCTTGTTCTGGGTCACCCAGACATTGTTGGAGACCGTGATCTCGAAGCCGATCACGCTGTCGAAGACCTCATTGCCGATAACACGAACGTTTTCGGAGCCCGCCACCCACATCGCCGTATCGAGCGAGCCGTAGGAAACATTGTTCTGGACCAGACCGTTAGCCGAGAGCGTCGGATAGATGCCATTGTTGAGGTTGTTTTTCGACTCGTTCCGGATGAACTCGAAGCCGTCCACCCAGCGCGTCTGGATGCCATTGCGCGGGAATCCCTCGACAACGAATCCACGAATGTAGAAGCCCTCGATGGTGGCGTCTTTGCAGGCCTCAGCCTTCGCCTGGTCGTCAGGACCACCACCACGGCCACCGACGTCGACATCACAGCCGTTATTCTCATCGATGTAAGGAGCCGCATAGACTCCCGCACCAACAACATTCTCGTATTTGTCCGGGCCGGCGTAAACGAGGCGGACCTCGCCCGGTTTGCCCTTGCCAATCAGGCGCAGGTTGTTCGTCTTGATGCGCAGGCCGTACTGCCACTTCTGCGCATTCTTGGGCGTAAATTTGTACGTGCCCGGGTCGACGAGGATCGTGTCACCCGGCTTGGCCTTGTCTATCGCAGCCTGGATGACACTGGAACTGCCGGACTTGTCGGGAAACACGCGCAGCACGGCCGCGTTGGCAGTTGCAGCGACCGCGAATGCGGCGATACCGGCGGCGGCACAGATGTGACGTAGATTCATCTTCGACTTCTCCGGGCCCTTGGCTGGCCCTTGGTTATTGAGTCAGGCCCGCAACGCATGAACGCGAAGCGGAGTTTGCCCCCAGTCGCATTCTTGCTCCCAGGGAATCGGCGTGTCAATTTTCCGGGCTTATGGTAAACGCCGCAGCCCACGCCTCGTTTGACGCCGCCTCGATCGGGCACCCACAATCGTGCGCACAATGAAATTGAACCCACGAATCAAAGGCATGCTGCTCGCTGCGGCGCTGGCCCTGAGTGCCTGCGGAAAGCAGTCCGCACCGGCACCACTCGCGTTCCCGAGCGAACCCACCGGCAACATCGAGATCAAGTATCCGCTCGACGAGACGCTGTTCCCTCCCGAGATCGTGGCCCCGACCTTCGTCTGGAGCGACCAGACCGAGGGAGTCAGCAACTGGACGGTCCTGGTTCGATTCGATGACAAGGGCGAGGTGCTCCGGTTTCCGACGACGGAACCCCGCTGGCGCCCGTCGGAGGCCGATTGGGCCAGCATCAAGCAGCGCAGCGTCGAGCGGGACGCGCAGGTGGCGATCGTCGGAGACGGCCCGGATGCGAAGGCCACCTCTTCAGCGAGTGTCCTCATCCGGACATCCACGGACCCGGTTGGCGACTCGATCTTCTATCGCGAGGTTCCGCTCCCGTTCATCTCGGCCGTCCAGGATCCGGCTCGCATCCGCTGGCGCTTCGGCTCGATCGACTCCGAGACCGCACCGCCCTTCGTGCTCGAA
>JAFNAH010000115.1 GCA_017860075.1 Acidobacteriota bacterium
TGTTCAACATACTCACGGGGATTGCATTCTCCATTCCGATGGCGGTGCAGCCGATGAAGGCCATAGCCGCTGTCGCCATCTCCGAAAACCTCAGGGCAGAGCAGATCCTTGCCGCGGGCATCTGGACCAGTGCCGTTGTTCTTCTCCTGGGATTGACCCGAGTCATAGACGTCGTCGACCGCGTAATACCGAGGCCAGTCGTCCGCGGGCTGCAGTTGGGACTGGGTATCCAGTTGATCGAGAAGGGAGTGCTCCTGGTTCGTGACACGGGATCGTTCTGGGGGCTGGACAGCGTGCTCACCGGCATCCTGGGATTCGCCCTGGTGCTCGCACTGGCTTCCTCTCGACGCACGCCGGTAGCTCTCCTGCTATTTTGCGCGGGCCTCGTGATCGCGATCATCGCCAGGCACCAGGTACTCGCCGAGATGCGTGCTGGCTTATACCTGCCTCACTGGGTTCCGCTCACCTGGGAAGATTTCCGCAGCTCCTTTCTGAGGGCCGCCCTGCCACAGATACCGCTCACAACCTTGAACTCGGTGATCGCCGTCTGCGCCCTTTCCGCCGACCTCTTTCCAGACAAGCCGGCGCGGCCACGGCGTGTCGCAGTCAGCGTAGGTATCATGAACCTCATCGGGGGATGGTTCGGCGCCATGCCCATGTGCCACGGTGCGGGAGGGCTTGCAGGGCAATACCGTTTCGGCGCGCGCAGCAGCACCAGCATTCTCTTCCTGGGAAGCGTCAAGGTGATCCTGGCGATGGTATTCGGCGGTTCCCTGCTGGCGCTGCTGCACGAATATCCGAGTTCGATCCTTGGAGTGTTGCTGGCCGTAAGCGGTCTGGAGCTGGCGCTGGTGGCCAGAGACCAGACGGAAAGGACTCCCGCCACCGTAATGTATGCGACCGCCGCCGCTATCCTCGCACTGGGCAATACTGCGACCGGTTTCACTATCGGCTGGATTCTCGCTCTGATCCTTCGCGTGAACAGGCAGAGCGGCATCGACGACAGCCGGGGGTAAAGACCGGGACCGTGGGGAGAGGCCTGCTCTTGCCCTGGCACGGCATCGACAGGGCAGCCGCGACCTCGAAGGTCCGGCTAAAGACCGCCAAGCAGCTTCTTCTTCTTTTGCTGAAACTCTTCCGCGGTGATGATGTTCCGATCGCGCAGGGAGGCAAGCTCTTCGAGCAGCCTCGGTATGCTGAGAGGATCAGGCTGTGTCCTTTCGTCAGCCCGGGACGGCCTGTAGCGTTCCCGCTGCCTCAGTACGCAGTTCTTGAAACCCTGCGGGTCAGGGATGAGGTGAAACACTATAGTGCCTTTCTCGCTGGCGGTTTCCAGGCCTACATTGCCGTAGCCGAGTATTCGTCCTGCAACGCTCTGCTCATAGAACACGTTGTTGATCTTGTCGAGCGATGCGTCGAGCGAGGATATGGCTATCAGTCCCTCCTGCCTGATAACGCGCAGATTCGTGATTATGTAAAGCTTGCGCGCACGGAGCAGGATCCCCCAGAGGAGGAACACCAGCGGCACTATCAGCAGCCACAAAAGCCGGTACTCACCGAATGCATATGAGATCCAGGACAACAGCACCAAGGCCGCAATATTGATAAAGATTGCCCCCGCCAGTGTCAGCACATGTCGGTGCGTACACAGGACAACAGTCTCGCCGGGTATCAGGTAGTCCGACGTCGGAGTCATCCAAGTCCCTCATGCATAAATACATCCCTGAACATCCACCGCGGGCTGCACCCGTCCGGAGGTCGCAGGCTGCCAGCACCAAGGCAGCCCGGCGGGGACCGCAGCTTGCAGCGGGATAGCGCTCGTTGGTTACAGGGCCTCTGCCGGCTTCGACAGGACAAGCTCTACTTCCCTGCCTTCTTCTGCTTCCGCCAGTTCTCCCAATACGCTTTCATCCGCTTGGCACGGCGAAGGCGTTCCTGCTTGGAGAATCGCGGTTTTCTTCTCCCTTCGGTTTTTGCAGGTGCAGCTTTCCTGCCGCGTGTACCGCGCAGTTGACGCGTGATCTGTTCAATTTCCGCGTCCAGCTCTCTCCTCTTGTTCACCAGTGTTTCCAGTGCCAACTCGAGCAGCCGCTTCTGTTCACCTGGCATGATCTGTCCTTTCGTACACTTGGTCTGATGCCGAGCATTCTAAGAACTACATTGCGCACAAGTCAATGAGAATGGGCTGTGCACGGGAAAAGCCCTAATAGTCTCCCCGCCCCGGCCGATATGTGCGTGTAGAGATCAATATAGATGAGGAGCCGAAGACCGGCCCTCGGCTTACTGTGCGCGGGACGTCGCGTTGCAGGCGGATAAGCGCTCGGTTTCAGAGGAAAACGGGTGAGGGGACCGCCTGCAGTACGATGGCCCGCGCTCCACCTATCGCCAACAGCGCGAGCCACCAGGATCCGCTCCCGAGCGTTTCCCCCCGGGACCTTTCGTCAGCAAAGAAATCCCTGACCTGACCTCCTGACGGGGCTTCGAAATGTGATCTCACGTCCTCGTAGGGAAGATATGCTTGCGCATGAGCAGGTAGAAGTAGGTTGTACTCGCTCCGACCACAAACATCACGATGATGTTGTTATTGAGCGATCTCTCGTAGAGAGTCGCGCGGTAATGGGCACTGGCGCCGCCCATGACAAAACTGAGAAACGACAGCAGGCCCGCGAGAAATCCACTTGGAGCTGTGCCGGCACGAAACTTCTCCCAGAGCAGGCAGACCAGGTAGGAAGACGATCCCGCCGCGATAGCAGGCAGCAGCCATACGTCAACCGACAGAATCACAATCCACCCCTCCGCGCCAGCCTGCCCAGGGGCCACCGTATTGCAGGAAGATTACCCCGCGCAGCCGCGGCTGGTAACTAGGATACCATCCCGGGGGCGGCAGGTGGAGGCGGCACCGCGGCGATGGAGTCGGCAATGTCACGCCGGGTGTATACTGTGGACGTTTGCCGGAGGCTCACCCATGGACAAACTGAAGAACAGCATCTACCAGTTGATCGTGCAAACATCCACCAATCTTCCCCCTGACGTCAGGGCGGCTATGACGGCTGCCCTCGAGCGGGAGTCACCGGGGACCCAGGCCCTGCCTGCACTGAATGTTATCGCAACGAACATCGATATGGCGGCGGCATGCGAGGGTGCAATCTGCCAGGATACCGGGATGCTTACGTTCGAGATCCATACGCCGGCAGGCGTCAGCCAACTCGCAATGAAGCAGTCGATCTTCGAAGCGATCGCCGAGGCGACCCGGCAGGGGAAGCTTCGCCCCAACTCGGTGGATTCGATTACCGGGAAAAACAGCGGTGACAACCTCGGTGCCGGCACTCCCATCATCCACTGGAACCAATGGGAGGCTCCGGACGAGATCGAGGTCAGGTTGCTGCTGAAGGGCGGAGGCTGCGAGAACACCAGTTCCCAGTACTCGGTTCCCTGTGAGCTGCCGCACCTGGGGAGGGCCGACAGGAACCTCGACGGTGTTCGCAAATGCATCCTCCACGCCGTCTGGAAAGCGCAGGGTCAGGGCTGTTCGCCCGGTGCCATCGGCGTCTGCATCGGTGGGGACAGGACGGCGGGGTACCAGTACGGCAAAGAACAACTCTTCCGGCCGCTTGATGACGTGAATCCCGACCAGAAACTGGCCGCCCTGGAAGAATACATAATGTCGGCGGCGAACACCCTCGGCATAGGCACCATGGGATTCGGCGGGGGTATTACACTGATCGGCTGCAAGATCGGTGTGCTCAACCGGCTTCCGGCAAGCTACTTCGTCTCCATCGCGTATAACTGTTGGGCCTTCCGCCGTCTGGGCGTCGTTCTCGACGCCTCGACCGGGGCGATCCGCAGGTGGTTGTACCGTGACGAAAGGCAGCCGGCTGCACCCATGTCCAGGGGTGAGGGTTTCCGGCGCACCGGTAAGGAGATCGTACTCGAATCGCCGATCCCTGAGACCGAAATCCGTAAGCTCCGGGTTGGAGACCTTGTACTCCTTCGCGGGGAGATGTATACCGGCCGCGACGCCGTGCACTCCTACCTGATGAAGAACGCGCCTCCGGTGGACCTTAAGGGTGGAGTCATCTATCACTGCGGCCCGGTCGTTCTCAAGCAGGACGGCAACTGGAAGATCATGGCTGCCGGTCCGACCACCTCCATACGCGAGGAGCCTTACCAGGCAGAGGTAATCAGGAAGTGCGGCGTGCGGGCGGTGATCGGCAAAGGCGGCATGGGAGCCCGAACCCTGACGGGCCTCAAGGAATGCGGAGCCGTCTACCTGAACGCAATCGGGGGAGCAGCACAGTACTACTCACGTTGCATCAAGAGAGTGAAAGAGGTCTACCTCCTGGAATTCGGAATTCCGGAGGCGATGTGGCGCATGGAGGTTGAGGACTTTCCGGCCATCGTCACCATGGACGCGGCCGGCAACTCTCTGCATGCCGACGTTGAGAAGGGCTCGGGGGCCATCCTGGCAAATCTGGCCGATCCTGTCTTCTGAGGCCGGGGACATTTCAAGAGCCGGGATCCAGGTCGGAAAAGTTTGACAGCTTTTTCATCAGAACACGGGGAGGAGACATGGACCAGCAGAGCCGCAGAGATTTCCTTGCGAGTACCTCGTTGACAGGCTGCGCCATCGCAGCTCTCGGACAGAGCGCATCGGGCCACGCCCGGCCGCTGCCGGCAGGATCCCCGATGAAGCTCGGCATCGTCACCTACAATATCGCCAAGGACTGGAGCATCGAGACAATCATCGAGAACCTGTCCGAGGTGCGGTTTGACGGAGTCGAGTTGCGGACGGAGCATGCACACGGTGTCGAGATCTCCCTCAGCCCGGGCCGGCGCGCCGAAGTCCGCGACCGCTTCGCCAGTTCCCCGATCAAGATTGTGCAGCTCGGAAGCACCTACGAATTCCACTCTCCCGACCCGGCGGTGCTCAGGAAGAACATCGAGGGCTGCAAACAATACATCCAGCTGGCACACGATGTGGGAGCACCTGCGGTTAAGGTCAGGCCCAACGGCCTCGCAACAAAGGCCGGAGTCCCGGTGGAGAAGACCCTGGAGCAGATCGGCAGGTCGCTGCGCGAACTCGGCGAAACGGGAGCAAGGCTCGGTGTGGAAATCCGGCTGGAGGTTCACGGCGAGGGGACCCAGCGCCTGGATTACATACAGAAAATCATGGAGGTTGCCAACCACCCGATGGTGACCGTTAACTGGAACTGCAACCAGATCGACCTGGAGGGAGGTACGCTGGAGGAGAACTTCGCCCGCGTCGGGAAGAAGATCCGTAACGTACATATGCGCGACCTCTATGTCGATGAATACCCCTGGAAGAAGTTGATCGGCCTGCTGCAGGGCATCAGCTACGGAGGGTATTGCTGCGCGGAGATACCTGAATCGGGCGATGCGCTGCGCGTGCTTCGCTATTTCCGTGCCCTCTTTATCGCGTACCAGTCGTGACAAGCACGCCGGGCGGTGGCGGCATACGCAGTCGTGCAGCGGCCCACAATCCGGTCGCCGACGTTGCAGGCATTCAGCCTGCCCGCCGGCCTGATTGCTTTTTCAGACGCGCAGGCGCTACACTATCGGCGGATGCAATCGAATGAGATCCAGCCCTGTGAAAATCACAGCTGTACTCCTGACTTCTGGGACAGCCGCCAATGGTTTCTCCGAACGACGCCTGCAGATGGTCGAAGACCAGCTTCGGGCGCGCGGGATCACGGACCCCCTTGTCCTGGCGGCCATGCTCAAGGTGCCACGGCACCTCTTCGTGCCTCCCGGGATTGTCAATTCAGCCTACGAAGACACCGCCCTTCCCCTGACTCTGGGGCAGACGATATCCCAACCTTTTATCGTCGCCTACATGACGCAGGCGCTCGAGCTGAAGGGTGGTGAGAAGGTCCTGGAGATCGGTACCGGGTCCGGATACCAGGCTGCCGTGCTCGCCGAGATTGTCAAGGAAGTCTACACGATCGAGATCATTCCCGAACTCGCGAAACACGCCGAGGAGGTCCTGACCTCGTTGGGATACAGGAATATCCGTTTCAAGACCGGCGATGGCTACCTCGGTTGGCCCGAGATTGCCCCGTTTGATGCCATCATCGTCACCGCCGCCCCGGACCATGTACCCCAGCCTCTCGTGGATCAGCTGAAGCGCGGAGGCCGGATGATCATTCCGCTTGGAAGAATCGACCAGAAGCTGCTGTTGATCGAGAAAGGGGACACCGGAATCACGCGTCGCTCCACGATTCCGGTACGCTTCGTGCCCATGACAGGTAAGGCGATGCAGGGGCCACCGCGCTGAAACCCAGGATTTTCAGTTGACGCAGACCGGAATCCGTCTCGTGCCGTGGCCGGTCTGACCCGTTGCCGTGCTCATAGATCTGTACCCCGAGGAACGACACATTCATCAGAGGTGGAATCATGCCTAAGGCAATTGAGCTATCCGATGCAGCCGGACATTCCGACAGGAGGACGCCGGCTGTTGGCGTTTTCGTCCCCGGCGATCCGCGTATCGACACGGAGAGCAGGCAGCGGTGCAGGAACATCGTGCGGATGGTCGCGGACATACTGGCAGAACGTCTCAAGCTCCCGGACGGTTCCCCGGCACGCGTCGTCTATTCGCCCGTGCTGGTGGACGGTGAGACTCAGGCAGACACAGTCGCTGCCCAATTCCACACCGCAGGGGTAAAGATCCTGGTGAGCACGCCGGACACCTGGGCCTTCCCGCAGCTCAGCGTGATCTCCCTGCTTCAGCAGTTTCCGCCGGACACGCCCATCAATTTTACCTGCGGCAACAGCGCACCCAAGCCCGGCGTAGTCTTCGC
>JAFNAH010000116.1 GCA_017860075.1 Acidobacteriota bacterium
CTCGAGCCCGGCAGCTCGGGGGTCCCTGAGGTGGACGTATTCCGCTGCGTGCCTGGACCGGATCGACAGCTGGATCTCGATCTCGTCACCCGGCTTCAGAATTTCCCCTTCGGCAAGCGGTTTCAGGGCAAATCCGCGGCCGGTATTTTCACGCTTGAAGTATTTCCTCGAGACCGAGAAAAAGTCACCGTGCGCCTCCTCCGGCAGCTTCTCGGTCGAAAAGTGCCAGGTTGCGGACGCAAAAGCGATGCCCTTTCCTTCTTTCTCGACCGTGATCGTCGCACAATCCGGGTTGACGTGTTCCCCGGCAACAACTGTCTGATTTTTCCTGCCGGTGTATTTGTCCGGCTCGAAGACATATTGAACCGTCTGGCCGGCCACGCGCACGGTCGCGCTTTCACGAACGCCCAACGCCTTCTCGGCATCGAGGTAGTGGACAAGGGAGTAGATGACCTCGGCGGTGGCCCGCGTGGATTTCCAGTGGTTGAGTTTCTTGTTGAGGAACAGCCACTGAACCAGGCCGTGCCGGCGGCTGTCCTGCGGCGAGAGTTCCGTGATGGTCCGCAGAGCGAAGGCGTGGGTTTCGATCGTATCGTTGTACCAGAGCCACGAGCGTTCTTCCGGGGCCCAGAATGTTCCCTCATCCTCTGTGGTCTGTGCGGAATCCATGACGCTGTCAAATACGAGCCGTGCGTCCTGCGGCCTGCCCAGTCTCTGCAATGTCAGGGCGAGCATCCCTTTGAGGTAGGGCGGGTGTTCCTTCCAGTGCTTGAAGCAGCGGTTGAGTATCGCCCTTCTCTCCTCAGGAGTGAGCGCGCTGCCCATCCATGCAGGATCGCGGTAGCAGGAGGCGACGTAGTTCAGAAAGGTCAGAAACTCCGACCAGCAGTCTTCCTTTGACATGCATCCGGCATATTCCTCTCGGAAATGCTGCGCCAGGTAGGACCAACCGCGCTCCACCATATCCCGCGGCACGTCGACGCCGAACTCGGCCGCCTTGGCAAATCCGTACATGATGTAGAGGGTCATGTAGGGAGAAGGCGGGCCGCCCGGCCACCACGGGAAACCGCCGATCGACGTCTGAGCCTTGCGGAGCTTGACGAGCGCAGATTCCCTTTCGGCCTTCGCAATGCGGGGATCAAGCACGTTGATCAGGTCGGCATCCTGCTCCTTTCCGCCGCGCGCCTGGATCAACCATGGCGTTTCCTCGAGAGCCATCTTGCGGTTGGGATCGGCTGAATCCCACGTCTCCAGCCGTGTGTCGCGTTTGGCGAACTCCTGCGCCATCCTGGCAACGGCGGGATAGTTGCCGTATAGACTGCCGAGTATCCCGGCAGAAACGAACCGGTTCAGCGTTTGTTCTGTGCACTCGTATGGGTAGTTGACGAGGTAGGGTAGCGCGGAGAGCACAGAGTAGAACAACTGAGCATCCACAGTCACTACCAACTGCTCATTGATGAGCGTCGGGTCGGTTTGCCTCCTGAGATCATCGAAGGTCATGACGCGGCGGTCGCTGTCCCGGAGCGTCACGAAACGGGACTGGACCAATTGCATGCGCCCCGGGAGGATCGGCACCGGCCTGAGTTCGCCGTCACTGGTATCGCCGGAAATGGCCACGACTCTGAAGGCCACCGACCCGACCCCTGCGGGCGCCTCGAGCGGGAACGTTACGCTGGCGCCGCCTCCGGGAGTGGCCGTGAAGGTCAATCCCGCACCGGCATCGCTCAAGCCAAACTTGCGCGCCACGCTCTCGTTGGTGGCCGGGTCGAGAATGTCCAACGTAACTTTCCCGGACAGCTCCTTCTCTGAGGCGTTATTGACCACGATCTTGATATCAGCCTTGTCACCTTCACGCAGGAATCGTGGCAGATACGGTCGAACCATCAGGTCCTTGTAGCTCCGTGCCTCCTTCTGAATCATCCCGCCCTGCAGGTCGCGTGTCACGGCGTGAACCCAGACACTCCACGCAGTCACGGAATCGGGGACTGTGAATTCGATTGCAGCCGAACCGTCGGGCCCGGTCAGAAGATGAGGCCGCCAGAAAGCTGTCTCGGCAAAATTGCTGCGGAGCTCGACCTGCTCCTGCCCACCGCCCGCCTCCTCGACTTTTGAAGGAGCCTTCTTCTCATTCGAGACCGCGAGATCGGCAACTTCCTGCTGCTGCGGCATGGCTTCGGCCATGGCCATCCTGCTCGCCGGAACGGGGGCGCTGAGCACCCCGCCCACCACCCCCCCTGCGACAGCCCCTTTGAAGCGCATGTCACGCCTCCCGGGGCCACCGATTCCGTAACCGTCATAAAACCGCAGCCGGTCGCCCTCCAGAGAGGGATAAGTCGGAAGCGAAACCAGGCGATCGACAATCCCCATCTCCGGCGATTGACCAAGGTTGGTGTTCAGGTAGGCAGCCGTCGCCCTGTGCGGGTAAAGCGAGAGCACGTTCGGCGGGTGGTGGGGCGCAAAGATGTCGAGACTGCGGTCATACATGTATGCAAGCAATTCAGCAGCGCCTGCTTCCACATTCGCGCCAGTCGTGCTCTTGACCCGCACCCTCCATGTTTCCGTTGCGCCGGGTTTGAGCTTGTCGCGAAACGTGGAGAACTCGACTTTCAGCTCCTTGTCGTCCCATGGGACGAAGACCGGGATGTCCGATTGCATCAGCTGGTAATCCGCAAGCACGGTTAGCCGGACCGTAAAGCCGCCCCGGTCTGTCTCCCTGATCGGGATCCTGACAAGCTGGTCACCGGCTCCGGCGGTGAGCTTCCGGCGTTCGGAAAGCCTGCCCTCCCGCCAGATCTCGAAAAAGGACATCTGCTCTGCGATCCCGGAGTGCGCCAGGAAAGTGGCCTCCTGGCCGACAGCAGCAGAAGACTTGTCCGCCAGCAGGAGCGCGGGCAGCCGGATTGCGTTCTTTTCACCCGCAACCACGAACTCCTTCGCAACCCGGCAGGCTGACCCGAAGTCGTCGGTCGTTTCATATTGCAGGCGGTAGAGTCCTGCTGCCAAACCCGGCAGACTGACCACGCTGGTCGGGCCGGCCTCGTGCCGGACCTCGCCACGGGCTATTTCCCGCCCTTCGGGCCAGGCGCGCATCGTCCTCTCGTAGGAATAATCCCGGCTCCAGCGAGGGCGGAGCAGGTCGCCTGCGGTACGGAAGGGTTCCGACTCCCCCCCACCGGGCGGCATGTCAACCGGCTGGTCGGCAGGCGTCAGCGTCTTCTCAGGCTGCTTCAAGGTCACAAGCCGCCACGAACCGATCCCAGGCCTGGGGATCCCGTTGAGATCGGTCCGCGTGACCACAACCTCGGCCGGCGTCTTCTCCATCAGGAAACCGCGGTTGATGCCGATACTTGCTTCGACGGAAACCAGCCCCAGGCGGAAGGACTTCGAGGCTGAACGCGTTTCGCCGCCTTCATCGGTCAGGTCAGCGGATACCCGGTAGCGATACGTGACGTCTTTGGCCCCACCGGCCACGCGCTCATCCGCTTCCGGAGTGAACGTGATCTTGAAGCTCCCGTCCGAGCCCAGTGTTGCTTCGCCGGCGGCCACCGTGCGCGACTGCCCCGATCTGCCCCGATACCATCCGCCCCACTCCCACCACCACGGGTATTCCGGTTCCATGGTCACGAGCCATTTGACGGAGCCGCTCGCCACGGGAAGACCGAAGTAGTATCTGGCTTCCCCGGTGAAGGTTGCCGGCCGGTTGAGGCGCAGGGGGGAAATCGGATCTTTGAGGGTAACCTCGAACGTCGGCCGTTTGTATTCCTCGACCCTGATGCGCGCATCGCCGTACGGTGAGCCGGTTATACGCCATGAACCGAGGATACGCCCGGCCGGGATGCTGAACTCGCCGGACGCGCTGCCGAACGCGTTGGTCGAAAGCGTCCTGGCATCAACCGCCTGTCCATTGGGATCCAACAACGAGACGGTGACCGGTTGCGAGGGCAGTGTCCGGAAACGGCCCTCGCGGGTTGTCCCTCCGTAGGCCAGGATCTTCCAGTAGATCTTCTGCAGCGGACGGTAGACACTCCGGTCGGTATAGATCAGCGACGCGCGCACCTCGTTCGTCTCGCTGCGACGGTTGAGTCTGAACTGCTCTGACTCGAGAGCAATGCTCGTTCCCTTCCTCGCGATCAGGAAGTACGAAAACCTGTCCCGCTCCGGCGCATAGGAAAACCTGACGCGCCCGTCGCCGTCGGTGACCCTCTCCTCGACTTTGCTGTGACCCGATTGCCAGTCATACTTGTAGAGCCCGACCATCGCGCCCGGAACCGGCCTGCCTGTCTCCCCCGCCAGGATTCCGACACTCACAGACGACTCGTCCTCCTGTGTCGAGAGCATCACGATGTCGCTTATGATCAGGAAAGTCGTGGTGATCCGGTTCGGCTCTGATTGCGAGAAATCCGGGCGTGCCGAGGCAGCAATCAGGAAGCAGCCGGGATCCTTGAAAGGCGGCGTGACGAACGTGTGGTGCGACTCGTAGTCAGGAGTCGCCGGCAGTGCTGAATTCCATTCGAACAGGGGATTCCGGGTCTTGATGAGCGTCTGCTGCTCATCGTGGTTCAGCAGGAGGTTGTAGTCGCGGGCCGTCCGGATTCGATTCTCGAGGTCGATCGGGTAGGCACGGAAGTAAAGCGTCCGCAGGTTACGGTGGGTCACATCAATTGACCGCCTGTGCGCACCGTCCGTCGCCATCGACTCCACCGCAAACCCGGGAGCTTCGATGGATCGTACGACGTAGAGGCATCGCTTGCCGCCGATTGAGTCCGGATAGGCCTTCCATCCCTGCTCTGCAACTGACCGGGCGCTGACGAGGTTTCCGTGCTCTCCGGATGCACGGATGAACTCGGCATGCGTGGCTTTACCCACCGCCCACCAGGGATAGCTCCTGTAGCCGGGAAGGCGTTTCTCCAGATCGGCGAGAACAAGGTCACGGTCGTGGCTGTCGCTGAAAGAGGCATGAAACCTTCGCAGGCGCTCCAGGCGGGCCTCCAGGGCCGCTTCGGGGCGCTTGTTCGCAGCGTGCCAGGCCTCGAGGTCATCCAGGATGTGCCCGATCTTCAGCAGAGGGTGGACGGCAGGATCCAGCAGCCTTGCACCGAGGTTGTCCCCCGATTGCCCCCCGGTGACGAGTGCCTTGAGGTCCAGACGGTACAGCTCGCCGGACTCCTGAGGCGTCCATAGCGAAGAGTCGGCAAGGAACTCGACGAAGAGGTAGGAGACAGCGTCGCGCAGCGTGCCGCGAATGCCGGGCGGATAGTTGTTCGGGCTCAGGTACTCGGCAAGGCGGCCGATAGGTTCGCGCCCCAATTCGACGCGCAGCTTCCAGACTTCGTCGAATGCCTTCTGTGCTTCGAGTGCGATTTGATCGCGCGTCCAGGAGCGGAGGTCGACGGTGCCTTTCGATTCGACACGTTCGCGCCGGTTTATATCCCAGCTGTACGCCTGATAGTAGGTAACGAGCGAGCGCGCATAGAACAGGTTGAGGACCGAACGATTCAGCTCCCCCGCAGGCCAGGGTTGTTCCTTCAGGAAACGGACAGCGGTCTCGTATCCGTGGAGGCCGATCCGAAGCTGAACGGCTTTGATCAGGGCGCGCGTCGATTCGTCCTGGTTGCCCGA
>JAFNAH010000117.1 GCA_017860075.1 Acidobacteriota bacterium
GGACGTGGACCTGGACCTGGACTTAGACGTGGACGTTTACCAGTGTGTTCTCACGCCCTGCGCTTTCTCTGTAGCGTTCCGTATGTTTGATGCAGGAGGTGGCCGGTTTTCTCCGGTTGCGGCTGCGCGACAAGCGCCAGTCCAGGTCCAAGTCCACGTCCAGGTCCAAGTCTAAGTCCAGGTTGGAGTGTGCGAAGGAGCAAAGGGCTTAAGTTAGCGCTTATGGGTGCAAACCCCGGGGATCATCCGGTCAACCACAGGGTACGACCCTGAAAGGGTCGAACAGCACCCTTTGTCGGGATTTCAGGTGAGTTCGCGCAGGGTGGCGCGGATATCTTCCAGCGCGGCTTGCATGCGGTCGTGGTGGGTCCTGAAAGAAAGAACACAGATCCGTATCACGAACCTGCCGCGCAGGACAGTGCCGGTAAGGTAGACCCGCTTGAGCGCATTGACCCCACCCATCAAGCGCCGGTTTAAATCGTTTGCGGTCTCGGTGTCCCATCCGGAACGCACCACGCGGAAAGCCACGAGTGACAATTGAGGTTCTGCCAGGACCTCGACCGAGGGGATGGAGCGCAATTCCTCCGCCGCCCATGCGCGGAAAGGCTCGATGCCATGCATCTTGATGGGCAGCCAGACGCGCAGGCCCCGAAAATCACGGGACAGCTCGGGAGAATAAAGGCAGAAGTCGACGAGGTCCGCGTCCTGCTGCATCGGGGGCAGATAGGTTGCATCGACGGAGTGGGCGCGCCTGAGAGCATCTCCATCCCGGACGAGAAGCGAACCGGTCCCGTATGGCAGGAAGAGGCCCTTGTGCGGGTCCAGCGTGATCGAGTGGGCGCGCTCGATCCCCCTCATGACCTCCCGGCCTTTCCGGGTGAGCATGAAGAACCCTCCGTAAGCTGCGTCGACGTGGAGCCACATCTTCTCCCGTGCCGCCAGGTTCGCCAGCCCGTCGAGGTCGTCGACGGCGCCGGTGTTGGTTGTTCCTGCGTTGCCGACTATCAGGAATGGATGCTTTCCCTCGCGCCTGTCGGATTCGATTGATCTCTCCAGGTGGTCGAGCCTGATCCGACAGGCGTCGTCTGCGGCGATTTCGCGCACGTTCGCAGCCGGAAAACCGGCCAGCATCGCCGCTTTGACCACGGAATGATGGACCTGGTCGGAAGCATACAAAGTGCCTGCGAGGAAATTGTCCGGGAGCAGGTGCCGGCGGGCGGTGACGAGCGCGGTGAAGTTCGCGAGCGAACCGCCGGTGGTAAGAATGCCGCGCGCCTCTGCGGGGTATCCGACGATCTCTGAAAACCAGCGGATGACGTTCGCTTCCAGCTGCGCCAGGCCCGGGGCGGCAATCCAAACTCCGACGTAGCGATTCACTGCATCTGAAATCAGGTCGGCCACCGCCGAATGAAACAGTCCGCCCCCGGGGATGTATGCGAGGTAGCCCGGCCCGGCAGTATTGAAACTCTTCGGGACGAGTTCCTTGAACAGCAGGTCAAGGAGATCCGAGTACTCTGCCGGCTTCTCGGGCAAAGGCTCGACCAGAGAACGCGCAAGAGCCTCGCATCCCTCGACATCGGCGGAGGGTTGACTGTCCAGGGACGAGATGTGATCCACGATTCGCTCCAGAGCCTTGTCGACCAGCTCCCGCATCCTGCCTGCCGGAAGCTCCAGATCGAGGTTGGACCTGATGGGATGGCTCTGCAGTTCTGGCGCCATGTTCGTGCCTCGTCAGCAAACCCCGGGTGCGCGCCGCTGAATCCGCATCTGCCCGGAGGCAGGCGTGCCGGCGGCTCGGACCGAAACGGCATCAGGTCCGCATGTACCCGTGCGCTTAAGATAGCACAGAAGCTGGTCGGCTCCTGAGCGCGGCGGGTCGGAGAAACCGCGAAGAATTCACCGCAGAGGTGCAAAGACCGCAGAGAGTGATTTCTCTCTGACTTAGAATCAACTGGGCATCTCTGCGAACTCTGCGTCTCTGCGGTGCTCATAGATTTCTTCACAGCTTCGGAGACGCGCCTCGCGGCGATATTGCACGGAGGTGGTGAGGGGTGGGAAGGGATCTTCTCGAGAGAATTCAGGATCTGGAGCGGACGGCGGAGAGGAACTGGACGGCTCTGCACTCTGCCCAGTAGGCGTCCTGGTCAACGGCGCCGGCGGGGCGCCGGCCCAGGAATCCTGTGTGCCCCCCGAAGGCAGGCGCAAGCAGCCGCAGGGACGGGTTCTCACTGATCCCGGCTGCCCGGAAGGATGCAAACGGAATGAGCGGATCGTCGACTGCCTGGATTATGAGGGTGGGGACGCGGATGCGTCCAAGCAAGGGACCTGAACTTGCGAGAAGGTAGTAGTTGTCGGCGGTCCCATAACCGAAGTGAGGAGCCGTAACAAGGTCGTCGAATTCCCGGATGGTACGCACGCGCGCGACCCTGCGCATGTCCGCGATTCCGGGGAAAAGCAATGTCTTGCGTTCCATTCTCCGGATCAATTCGCGCACGAAATACCTCTGGTAGATCCAGTTCTGCGGCTCCTCCATTTTCCGGGCGCCGGCTGCGAGATCGATGGGCGGGCTGATGACGGCCGCGGCGCGAAGAAGACCTGCCGCGGCCGCTCCCTGTTCGCCCAGGAACTTCAGCAACATGTTCGCCCCGAGTGAAATTCCCGCTCCGTAAATCTCATCGAGCCCATACCGGTCCCCCATGGCGCGTACTACGGCCAGAACATCCTGCGAAAGGCCCGCACAGTAGAGAGTCGGTGTCAGGTGCTCGGTGCCGCCGCAATTACGAGTGTTGACCCTTACTACGTGGAACCCCGCTGCGAAGGCTTTCCGGCTCATTCCGATCATGTAGTGCGACCTGGCGCTCCCCTCCAGGCCATGAAGAAAGAAGACAACCGGATGATCGGCCGGCCTGCCCGGTTGCCAGGACGCCTCGGCGAAAATCTTCCCGTCCGGTCCCAGATCGACCTCGAGCGGCTCCCATGTTTCCCAGCCAAAGTCCCAACGACGCGGTTTGCGGGATGCAACCAGGGTCTGGAGATGTGCGTTGCGCATCCATCCCGGGGGAGAAAAAGGGGGAAATTCAATGCTCTGAATCTGGGATGGGCTCATTGGTTGTGCTATTAATGCTCGTGAATCGTGCCCTCGGACGCGGCCGCGGTCAAGCTGATTCGGGGCCGGCGGGCGGCGCTTGGGGCGCGCGTGCGGTGGGATTACGAGGCTATGTCGCGGGGACGTTTCTGGAGACGGCTGGGCCGGATCCTGTTCTGCCTTGCCCTGGTGGCCGCAGCCTGCGCGGGATACGAGTGGGCGACCTGGCCGGACGTCGCACGCCTTGCGACGGAGAATCCGACCACGACCGCATGGATGGAAATGCGCGCTGCGGAGGCCAGGGCGAAGGGGGAGCGGCCGCGTCGCGTTCAGGTCTGGGTCCCGCTGACGTCGATTTCGCCGAGTCTGAAGAACGCCGTACTGATTGCCGAAGACGCCGCGTTTTTCCAGCACGAAGGGCTCGACTACAACGAGATCCGGGAGGCGATCAAGACAGACACGGAGAAGCTCGAGTTTGCCCGCGGAGCAAGTACGATCACGCAGCAGCTCGCGAAGAATCTCTATCTTTCACCTTCACGAAACCCGATCCGGAAGCTCAAGGAACTGCTGCTCACGTTTTCCTTGGAGCGCCATCTGAGCAAGCCTCGCATATTTGAGCTCTACCTGAACCTGATCGAGTGGGGTGACGGGATCTACGGCGCGGAGGCGGCCGCGCGCACGTATTTTTCCACGTCGTCGGCTGACCTGTCCCGCGCACAGGCTGCGGCTCTCGCGGCAGTGATCATCAATCCCCGCCGGTACAGCCCTGCTGCGCCGAACCGCCGCATCCGGAACCGGATCGCGCTCATCCTGGAGCGGATGCAGCAATATCATCACTACAAGGAATGAGAGGGCGCAGGCACGCGCGCGAGCCGCTGCGTGCTACTTCCTGTCGGCGAGTCCGGCAACCGGCGGGCGGACGTGATCCCTGACGAAGGCGACTATCTCATCGAGTGATGATCCGGGCGGGAAGATCTCCGCGATCCCCATTTCCTTCAGCCTGGAGATGTCCTGGTCCGGGATGATCCCGCCGGCGAACACCAGGACATCGACGAGCTTGTGTTCGCGTTTCAGTTCCATGATGCGCGGGAACAGGTACATGTGGGCTCCGGAAAGGATGGAGAGCCCGATCGCGTCCACATCCTCCTGCAGCGCCGCCGCGACGATCTGCTCAGGCGTCTGTCTGAGCCCGGTGTAGATGACTTCCATGCCGGCATCGCGCAAAGCGCGGGCGATCACCTTTGCCCCCCGGTCGTGGCCGTCGAGGCCCGGCTTGGCAATCAGTACTCTTATGCGACGTTCGTCCATAGTCCTCTGCACCTCGTCCGGCAGCAGCCGGGGCCCGTGCTTTCTCAATAGAGGGGCGGTTCCCGGTACTCGCCGAACACCGACCTGAGTATATCGCACATCTCGCCCAGTGTGGCGTAGGCACGGACGCACTCGAGGATCGGAAGCATCAGGTTGTCTTTGCCCCGGGCGCAGCGTTCCAGCTCAGCGAGGGCTTCCCGGACTGCCTTGTTGTTGCGGCGTTCACGGATCCTCTTGAGTTTTGCGCACTGCTCCTGCTGCGCATGGTCGTCGAGGACCAGCGTGTCTACGGGCCCGGGTTCCTCGACGGTGTACTCGTTCACCCCGACGATGATCTCATCCTTCTTTTCCAGCGCTCTTGCGTATCGGTAAGAGGCTTCCTGAATCTCCCGTTGCGGATATCCGTTTTCGATCGCGACAATCATGCCGCCCATCCGATCGATCCTTTCGATGATTTCCAGCGCGGCCTGCTCCATCTCGCCTGTCAGCGTCTCGAGAAAATACGAACCGGCCAGCGGATCAACGGTCCGGGGGACGCCGCTCTCGTGTGCGATGATCTGCTGGGTGCGCAGGGCGATGGTGACGGCTTTCTCGGTCGGCAGAGCGAGTGTTTCATCGAGCGAGTTGGTGTGCAGCGACTGCGTGCCTCCCAGGACGGCGGCCAGCGCCTGGAGGGCAACCCGGATGATGTTGTTGTATGGCTGCTGAGCGGTCAGCGAAACGCCCGCGGTCTGCGAGTGGATTCGGCAGAGCATGGAGCGGGGGTTGTGCGCGCCGAACCTTTCCCTCATCGTCCGGGCCCAGATCCGCCGGGCTGCGCGCAGCTTGGCGATCTCCTCGAAGAAATCGTTATGGATATCGAAGAAGAAGCTGAGCCGCGGCGCAAACTCGTCCACCGCGAGCCCCGCCCGGATGGCATGTTCCACATACTCGATGCCGTCACGCAGCGTGAACGCGAGTTCCTGGACGGCGGTCGACCCGGCCTCGCGGATGTGGTAACCGCTGATCGAAATCGTGTTCCAGCGGGGCACATGCTTCGTCGCGAATGCGATGATGTCGGTGATGAGGCGCATCGAGGGGCGCGGCGGGTAGATGTAGGTCTTCTGGGCGATGTATTCTTTCAGGATGTCGTTCTGAATCGTACCCGACAGGTCGGCCCATTTTGCGCCCTGTCGTTCGGCCGTGACCAGGTACATCGCCCAGATCATGGCTGCCGGGGAGTTCGTCGTCATCGACGTCGTGACCTGATCCATCCTGATCCCGTCAAACAGAGCTTCCATGTCGGCGAGCGAATCGATCGCGACACCGCAGCGGCCGGCCTCCCCGATCGAAAACGGATGATCGGAGTCGTATCCGAACAGGGTGGGATAGTCGAAAGCGACGGAAAGGCCCGTTTGGCCCTGGCCGAGCAGGTACTTGAAACGGCGATTGGTCTCTTCGGCGGTTCCGAAGCCGGCAAACTGGCGCATCGTCCAGAGCCTGCCCAGGTACATGTCGCGGTAGACACCGCGCGTGAAGGGAT
>JAFNAH010000118.1 GCA_017860075.1 Acidobacteriota bacterium
AGTCCAGATTGGCCGCTGCAGGTTCACTGCCGGGGCTGTCGATCTTCAGCCTCCTGCAGCCAGCCCCGGCGGAGTTGCTCCGTTGGCACGCTCGAGGTGTACGGCTTGATGTCCAGGACTGGCGTGTTGTCCAGCATATCGACCCCACGGACACGCAAGTGACATCCCTCCCGACTCAGCAATTCCACCACGGTGAGTGCGATCGGATTCGGGCGACGCGGAGCGCGAGTGGCAAAGATGCCATGGGGTCGCGTATCGGCTGGCGGGGTCACCACCAATTCGAATCCATCCGCCTGGTGGAACACCCAAAGCACCAGAAGGTGCGAGAAGCCTTCGATGTCCAGGAGGCCGGGTTCGAATTCCGGAAGGATTTCGATCGTGCCCTCTGCGGCGTGCTGAGCCCCGACTCCCTTCGGTACTTGCTGGGCATCCGTATACGGGCTCCGGACATGTCCAATGGGCTTCATTCTCCACTCATCCATGCGTTGCCTCCTTCGACACGCGGCGCAGGGAATTCGCTATCTGCGCTCTGACAGTGCCGGAGAGCCAGGACGGGCCGGGACTCCAGGATCGTCCCCGGCACCTCTCACCGGATCCCCAGCAGCAATTCCGTGGTCAGCTGATCCAGCTTCTCGTAGTGAAGCCCCCTGAGGGCATGCTGTTCGATGTCGATGCTGTCGGAGCGCAGTCTCTCGGCCCTCTCCCTGGAGTAGGATCCGAGCCAGTCGGCTCCGTCCGTGGCGCGGATTCCCGCAAGTATCCCCTGGATCTCGGGGTCGGCGTTGAAGCGGCGGGCCTTCTCCTTGAGAATGTTGTAGGTGCGCATGCAGCCGCGTGCAAAGTCCCAGACCCCTTCCTCGTCCTCTGTCCGGTATGCATGAGCGTCGAAGTGCCGGGGGCCGTCCCATCCGGAGTCTTCGAGAAGCTTGACCAGGAAGAAGCAGCCCTTCTGGTCCTCGGATCCGAAGCGCAGGTCCTGGTCGTACTTGCCGGGCTTCTGGCCGTTGAGGTCGATGTGAAATAGCTTGCCGCATTCCAGCGCCTGAGCGACCGCGTGGTGGAAATTCAGGCCCGGCATGGTCTCATGCGCATACTCCGGGTTAACGCCGACCATTTCGGGGTGTTCGAGGGTTTCGATGAAAGCGAGCATGGAACCGGTCGTCGGCAGGTAGATGTCGCCGCGGGGTTCGTTTGGTTTCGCCTCCAATGCAAACCTCATGCCGTACCCGTTGTCGACCACGTATTCGCACAGGAAATTCAGGCATTCGCGGAACCGTTTGATCGCATCGCGCGGATCACGGCAGGCATCCACTTCCGTCCCTTCCCTACCACCCCAGAACACGTAGACACCGGCACCGAGTTCGTGGCCCAGATCGATTGCGTCCATGGTCTTGCGCATGGCGTACTTCCTCACCGCCTGATCGTTGGCAGTGAAGGCACCGTCCTTGAATATCGGGTGGTAGAAGAGGTTGGTGGTCGCCATCGGCACCTTCATGTTGTGGTCGTCCAGGGCCTGCTTGAATTCCCTGACCATCCGGTCGCGCTGGGCGGGCGCCGCCCCGATGGGAATGAGATCGTTGTCGTGCAAGTTGACGCCGTACGCGCCCAGCGCCGCAAGCTTCTCCACGATGCGCACCGGGCTGAGAGCAGGCCGCACAGCTTCGCCGAACGGGTCCCGCCCGCGATTGCCAACGGTCCACAGGCCGAAAGTAAAGCGGTCCTCCAGTCTGGGCTGATAGAAGTCGGTCATGAGAGTCCCTCCAATGTCAGCGGTTCGAATCGCCCACCATTGCCGGAATTATAGACCACCCGCGATTGACTTGACCCTGCAAATCCCTCAGAATCGTGCTCTGCCCGTGCCGTGCTCGCCGATGGGGTCCGTCACGGGTGTGAATGCGCGTCGCTCTGCGACGCGACCCATGCCCACTTCACAACCCATCTCTCGCTAGGGCAAAGATGCCGCAACAGGATACTGCAGCAGCCGGAAACGTCAGCGAGGCAAACGAAAAGGTCGTGTACGGGTTCGGGGACAGGGTCAAGTTCTGGCTGGGCTCACTCACTGGCTACTGGACGATCCGGCTGATCGGGGCGACGCTCCGATGGGAAATCGATGGCTGGGAGAACCACCGTTCGATTTTCGAAGCCGGGAAGAAGATCATCTATACCTTCTGGCACGGTAGGATCTTCATGGCCACGTACTTCTGGCGCAACCGGGGCATCGTGGTTATGACAAGCCGGAATCGTGACGGCGAGTACATCGCACGGGTCATCAGGCGTTTCGGCTACGGGGTGGCGCGGGGCTCCAGCAGCCGGGGCGGGCGCCGGGCGCTGGTCGAAATGATTCACGAGATGCGGCGCGACCGCGACGTGGCCTTCACCATCGACGGCCCGAGGGGGCCGCGTTATGAAGCCAAGCCGGGCGCCGTCTGGATCGCGGCCAGAACGGGCAACGCGATATTCCCGTTCCACATCTCCCCCGAGAGGAAATGGACTCTCAACAGCTGGGACCATTTCCAGATCCCGAAACCGTTCTCACGCGTGCTTATGCTGATGGCGCCGCCGATCTATGTCTCCGCGGAGGCGACCCAGCAGCAGATGGACCAAGCGCAGCGTGACCTTCAGAATTCGCTCATGAAGCTCCTGGAGCGAGGGGACAACTACTGGGCTGGACAGGCGGTCAAATGAGAGGGCTGCTCTACTGGGCAATCCAGCGCAAATGGCTCTTTGCCGGGCTACTGGCGGGCGGCCTCCTGTTGCTTCCCCCTGTGCCGGCCGACCTCACCCGCGAGGGACGTGTGGTGCTCGTGATCGCTCTGTTCACGATAATCCTGTTTGTGACCGAGGCGATCCCCCTTCCCGCAGTCGCATTGATGATCCCCGTACTGCAGGTCCTTTTCGGCATCGACTCACCGACCGAGGTGGCCCACTCATTCATGAACGATTCGGTTTTCTTCATTCTCGGGTCGCTGATGCTGGCGGTGGCAATCGTAAAGCAGAAAGTTGACCGCCGCCTCGCGGTGATCCTTTTGCGGTTTACCGGGCCGAAGGTCAATCGCATCGTTTTCGGGCTGATCGCGTTCTCGGCCTGCCTGGCGTCGCTCATCGGCGAGCATACCGTGGCGGCGATCATGCTGCCGGTCGTCCTGAGCCTCATAAGGTACTCCTCCGACGAACAGCGAAGCTCTCCGCGGCTTGCGGGCCTGCTGCTTTTCTCCATCGCGTACTCCTGTGCAATCGCGGGGATCGGGACACCCAGCGGCGGCGCGCGCAACGCGGTGATGATCGAATACTGGTCGCGCCTGTTCGGTGAGCACGTCAGCTACCTCGAGTGGATCAAGTATGCCTACCCTCTGGTCATCCTGCAGGTACCGATCCTGGCGATAATCCTCTTGAACCGGTTTGTTCCCGAGAAGAAGGATCTGTCGACGGCAATCCGCAAGCTCAAGACTCAGGTCTACTGGGAAGGCAGGATGCGGAGTCGGGACTGGCTGACCGTTGCGATTTTCGGGGCGACCCTCATCGAGTGGGTCTTTTTCAGCGGGCGGATCGGGCTGGGCGCCCCGGCATTCATCGGCGTGTGCCTCTGCCTGATCACAGGCCTGGTTGAATGGGAAGACCTCCAGTCCGGGGTGAACTGGGGAGTCTTCATGATCTACGCCGCCACGATTTCCCTGGGAACCGCGATTGAGCGGACCGGCGCGGCATCGTGGGTTGCCAGTCACTTCCTGGGTGTTGTCTCCTCGGTCGGGCTGGGCTCAGGCCCGGGACTGCTCGCAGCCGTCGCAATCCTCACTGTTGCCATCTCGAGCTTCATCAGCCGCGCCCCCGCGCTCGGCATCCTGTCGCCGATCGTCCTGGTCATGGCACAGGCGTCCGGCACGTCCGTCCTGGCAATGGGATTCGTCACGGCGATTTCATCTGCGTTCACTTACATGACGATCATCGGGTCGCCTGCCAACACGATCATCTTCAGCAGCGGGTACCTCCAGGCGAAGGATTACCTCAGGGCAGGCGCCTGGATGACTCTCGCGTCGCTGCTGATTCTCTGGGTCACATCTGAAACCTATTGGCGCATGGTGTTGCCGCGTTGAGAGGCGCCGGACGAAGACTATGAAATTCCTGATGTGCATCGGCGGAGTGGAACCCTCGGTTGAAACGATCCGGTTTGGCGGGAGGATCGCTAAGGCTTTCGAGGCGGACATCTCAGTCCTTTACGTTCAGCCGAAGGCTCCCCACGCTGTCCGCAAGGAAATCCAGTTGGCAAGAGAAAAGCTTTCCGAGTGGGAGATAGAGCTTCCCGGCGTCAGGGTCCTGCGTGCCGCCTACCGGATTCTCAGCGAGGAAGGCGTTCTGCGTCCTTCACCGAGGGGCGAGGCTGTTGAATTCCAGGCGCTGAAACCCGAGGTCCGCGGCGCCTACGAACTCGAACTGCCTGGCGGCCAGGGGCAGAACATCAGGCTCAGGATCCGGGAGGGAGACATCGTCGAGGAGGTCAATAAGGAAACCGAATCAGAGGAGAATGATCTCGTCATCTTCGGCGCCAGCCGGCGGCGACAGATCCTCCAAAAACTGATTCAGTTCGTGAATTGCTCTGTGTTGATTGTGAAGAACCCGAAAGACGTCACCTACGAACTACTGCTTTGCACCGACAGTTCGGTCCCGGCCCGCAAGGCGGAGACCTTCACGGCCAGGCTGGCCCATTTCCTGCAGTGCCGCGTGCTCATACTCTCCGTGGCGAAATTCAAGAACCGGGAACACGTGGCGATGGAAGGGGCCGAGCGGGCCTCCAGACTCCTGAACAAGGCAGGGGTCCGACATTCGGTGGCGGTCCGGACCGGAAGTGTCACGGAGGAGATCGCTGGCGCCGCCCGCGAGGACACGGTCGTGATCATGGGGGCCAGCCGCAGGCCCGAGATCTGGAAACTGGTTTTCGGCAGCAAGGCAAACCGGGTAGCGGAGCGCGTTCCCTGCCCTGTGCTGTTCGTGAAGTGAGAGGCGCCACGCGGACGAGGCATCCATGAACTTGGACCTGGACGGGGACCTGGACAGGCGGAGCAGGGAGCACCATCATGAACGGAACAGCTGCTACTGCTTGCGCCGAAGAGAATCGTCCAGATATAAGTTTATCCAGGAATAGTGCTTGGTCCGGGTGCACTTCGGATCAGGATCGGAATGGGCGAGGCACCGCCCTATTTCCCTACGAGCAGACGATCCACGAGCGCGCGAAGTTTCTGGTGCTTGCCGGCAAAAGTCCCCAGGAATTCCTCCTCGAGCTCGCCGCGCTTGTTCACCACCCACGTGGTCGGCACTGCCTGTATCTCTCCCAGTGAGTCCAGTTCTTCCATGCTCGGCACCGCGACCGGGTACTCGATCCCGAGCTTTCGGACGGCGGCTCGAACCTCGTCCTCCGTGCCGGAATCCAGGGCCGGAGCGATGAACAGCACTCCACGGGCCTTGTAGTCTCGGTAGAACTCGTTGTACCCGGGTATTTCGGACAGGCAGGGTCTGCACCACGTCCCCCAGAAATCGATGACCGTGACCCTGCCTTTCAGGTCCGAGGAGCGCACCAGCTTCCCGTCGAGCAGACGAAGCTGGAACGA
>JAFNAH010000119.1 GCA_017860075.1 Acidobacteriota bacterium
CCAGGAGTGGGCCTCACACCTGAGGTCCCTCGC
This sequence comes from Acidobacteriota bacterium, assembly GCA_017860075.1. Classification (GTDB taxonomy): domain Bacteria; phylum Acidobacteriota; class UBA6911; order UBA6911; family UBA6911; genus JACADW01. The sequence continues at coordinate 34 of JAFNAH010000119.1, forward strand.
TATGATGGTGAGTCCGAATCCCGAGGCCGATTACAACCCCGATTCCGATCCCGACAGCGAGGATTGGTCAAGCCTGACCACGAAGTCCCTGATCACCCTGAGATAGCCGGAGCGGCCCGCCAGCCTCCCCATGCCAGCGGTTGCTGCATCTACGCAGACGTCCCCAGGGTCATGTCGAGGCGCCAGGGCGCGCGGTATCCCCTCGTGACGTATGACTGAGCCTCAGGGTCGCCGATCATCTGCTCTTTCTCGACGTCCCATTTCACCTGTCGTCCAAGCCGCTGTGCGATATTTGCCAGGTGGCAGGCGATCATCGAATTGTGGCCGATCTCCACGTCGGAATTGGGGCGCTGCCGAGAGCGCATGCAGTCCACGAAGTTCTGGACATGGATCCCATGGTAGTCTGCGCTGCCGGCCGACTGCCTGGGCATTCCCGGGGACTTGTATTGCCTGGGTTTGTTGATGGCATCGGTTTCCGGGTAGATTTCCCAGCCGCCGCGATCCACGACCAGCACGCCGTCGTTGCCGTGAAACTCGACGCCGTGCTCACGGGCCTCCGGGCCCCGGCCCAGGCCCACCGCGTGCTCCCAGATCATGCTGAAGTCGGGGAATTCCCAGATTGCCTGCTGGGTATCGGGCGTCTGCATCGCGTCGTTCGGATAGCCGAACTTCCCGCCCACCGAGACCGCTGAGCTTGGAGCCTTAATCCCCATGCCCCAGTTCGCGATGTCGATCATGTGGGCGCCCCAGTCGGTCATGAGGCCGCCGGAGTAATCCCAGTACCAGCGGAAGGTGAAATGAAAGCGGTTCTTGTTGAACGGGCGTTTCGGGGCAGGCCCGAGCCAGAAGTCGTAGTCGACGCCGGGAGGCGGGTCGCTGTCAGGAATAACGGGGATCTCACCTTTCCAATCGAGGAATGCCCACGCCCGCACCAGACGTATCTTACCCAGTTTGCCGCTCTGCACGTATTCGACTGCCCTCTGGTAATGAGGAGCGCTCCGCTGCTGGGTGCCCATCTGAACGACCCGGTTGTACTTGCGCGCAGCCTCCACCATGGCGCGCCCTTCGCCGATCGAGATTGCCAGAGGCTTCTCGACGTAGACGTCCTTGCCTGCCTGACATGCCATGATCGCGGGCAGGGCGTGCCAGTGGTCCGGCGTTCCAATGGCCACGGCATCGACCTCTTTCCGGTCCAGGACGACCCGGAAGTCGCGTGTGGTCAGCCCGGGCTTCTGCCCGGTACCCTGCTCCACCATTGAAACTCCTCGTGCGGCCTGAGCGTCATCAACATCACAGACCGCGATGCATTCGACATCCTTGATCCGGATGAACTTGCTCAGGTTGGCACGGCCCTGTCCGCCGCTGCCGATCAGGGCGATACGGATGCGATCGTTCGCACCGATGACCTTGCTGTAAGAAGCAGCCGTGGGCACGCTGGTTCCTGAAACCAGAGTGCCCGCAGCGGCGCCCGCTACGAACGACTCTCGGATGAATTGGCGTCGGGTTCTAGGTGTCATTACCGATCTCCTGGATCTTGTTGAAAGCGCCTTGGCATCGGCGAGGTGAAGGCACCGATGCCGCGCAGATGAAAGATTATCAAAACGGGCCACATCGGGTCGAATATTCCCTTTGCTGTCCGCTCGCCGCTGCGCAAGCCGGATTCAGATCATTTCGCGGTTGAGCATCCTTTCCTTCTGGCGCCAGAGGGTCTGCGTAAGCCCTACCTTGTACCCGTGCGGGTTGCGGAGCCTGCGGTAGGTTTCGTGCAACTGCGCCAGCTGCTCCGTCCGCCTGCGCCTTATCTGTTCGAGCGACGGGAAATCGTAGACCAGAACGCCGCGCCGCACAACATCGCGGAGCAATGGGGTGCGGTTGGAGCTATCCAGCCGTTTCCTGCGGAGCGGATTGTTGGGATCAACAATGACAACCGGTCCCGTGTTCAGGTCCTCCGAAACGTCAGCGACGGCATCCGCCTCCATGAATCCGGCGTCATCAATAAACCGCGTTACCTTCTTCCTGCCCGGCGTCGTGACCTTCTCCGGGTTGCCGCTCAACTTCATTCTCGGCTGGCCGTTGTGTTCGACCAGTTTGTACACGCCCCCGAGAGCGCCGCCACCGTCGCCTCCGGCCGTCACCAGGTTCGTTCCGACCCCCCAGATATCGACCTTCCCGCCCTGGGACATGATTTCGGAAATCACGTACTCGTCGACCTCATTCGAGACCAGGATCTTCACGTAATGGAGGCCCGCGTCGTCCAGCATTTTCCTGGCACGTTGACTCAGGAACGCCAGGTCGCCACTGTCGATACGTATTCCCGAGAGGCGATTGCCCCCGGTCTCGAGCTCCCTGGCCGCAACAATGGCATTCGGTACACCGCTGCGCAGAACATCGTAGGTATCGACAAGCAGCACGCACTCCTGCGGAAAGGACCTCGCGAATGCCCGGAACGCCTCCAGCTCGCTCGGGAAGGACTGGACCCAGCTGTGCGCGTGTGTGCCCTTCGGGGACAGGCCATAGGTGGCGGCCCCGAGCACGTTCGACGTCGCCGCTGCTCCCCCGATGTATGCGGCGCGGCAGGCGCTCAACGCGCCGTCGGGGCCCTGCGCCCTCCGCAAGCCGAATTCGAGGATCGTGCCATGGCGGGACGCCTCCCACAGCCGGGCAGCTTTGGTTGCGATGAGCGTCTGGAAATTGACGATGCAGAGCAGGATGCTTTCGAGTATCTGGCACTCGCTCAACCCGCCGCTCACCTGAAGAAGCGGTTCGTTGGCGAATACAACCGTCCCTTCCTCGATGGCCCGGATATCTCCGCGGAAACGGAATCTCATGAGACTTCCGAGAAAGGACTCCTCAAAGAGAGCGGTCCCGGCCGGGGTCCGAAGAGATCGCAGGTACTCGATGTCTCCGGCGGTGAATTCCATGTCCATGACGGCACGGATCGCCGGCTCCAGGCCCGCAGCGACCGCATACCCGCCGCCAAACGGGTTGTGCCGGTAATAGAGGTCGAACGTGGCTGTATCTCCGGCTTTGCCCTGTGACAGGTAGCCGGCCATCATGGTCAACTCGTAGAGGTCGGTCAGAAGGGCCCGCGTTGTCATCGTCTCTGCCCTTTCGAACGGAGAACGGGAGCGCTGCCTGTTGGCCTCGAGCCCGCAGCCGCAGCCCGGGACAGCAGGAATCACCTAGAAACTGATACGCGAAGCAATCGGCATCCGGCGACCGGTGCCAAAAGCGCGCTGCGAGACTTTCAAGCCGGGAGCTGCCTGCCTCCGTTTGTACTCGCTGGTGTGTATCATCCTGACCACTTCCGCTACTGTGCCGCGGTCCAAATCGCGCGCGGCGATTTCATCCACGGACAACTGCTCTTCGACCCTCAGGCGGAGTATTTCGTCGAGCACCGCGTAATCAGGCAAAGTGTCCTGATCCGTCTGATCCGGGCGCAGCTCCGCCGAGGGAACGCGGTCAATGGTGTTGGGGGGAATCATCTCCCGCTCCCGGTTGATGTGGGCTGCAAGCCGGTAGACTACGGTCTTCGGAACATCGGAGATCACAGCCAGCCCTCCGGCCATGTCGCCGTAAAGCGTGCAATACCCCACCCCGATCTCCGACTTGTTCCCTGTGCTGAGAACCAGGTGGCCGAACTTGTTCGACAGCGCCATGAGCAGGTTGCCGCGGATGCGCGCCTGAAGGTTCTCTTCGGTCGTGTCGGGCGCCCGGTCGCGGAAGATCGGCGCAAGCACGTCGACGTACTCGCGAAAAAGCGGCTGAATCGGGATCACCCTGAACTCGATGCCGAGGTTCTGCGCGAGTGTCCGCGCATCGTCATGGCTTGCCTGCGCGGAGTAGACAGACGGCATGGAAACACCGAGCACGTTGGCCGGGCCCAGGGCTCTGGCCGCGATGCAGGCGGTGACAGCCGAGTCGATTCCGCCGCTCAATCCGAGCACTGCCGACCGGAATCCGCATTTTTGCGCGTAGTCCCGCGTCCCGAGCACAAGCGCGTCGAGCAGGTCCTGCGCCGCATCACCCTGCCGGTAGGGCTGATCCGTCGCGGAATCGGGATCCGAGATCAGCAGGTCATCTCCGAAGCCTCTCGCCTGCGCAATCAGGTTGCCGTGTCTGCCGATCACGAGACTGTTGCCGTCGAAGATGAGATCGTCATTTCCGCCGACGAGGTTGAGGTAGAGCATCGGGATATGGTGCCGCCTGACGTGTTCGAGCAGCATGCCATAGCGGAACCTGGGTTTGTTCATCTCGAACGGCGAGGCGGAAATATTGACGAGGAGGTCGGCTCCAGCCTCGACAAGCGCTCGTACGGGATCCGTCGCGTAGAGAGGTCGGGACCAGAAGTCCTCCGCATTCCATGCATCCTCACAAATCGTTATTCCGACCCTGCGCCCGCGGAAATGGATCACGCGGTTCTCGCGAGATTTCTCGAAGTAGCGGTCCTCATCGAAAACATCGTAGGTCGGCAGAAGCGTCTTGTGGACTGTCCCCTGGATCTTCCCCTCGGCCACAAGGGCGGCGGCGTTGTGAAACTCCTTCCCCTCCCCGAGTGTATTGCGATCGACAAAGCCGACCACCGCACCTGTGCGGCCTGCGTGCAACGCGATTTCATGGAGCGCAGCAATGTTGGCGTCCACAAATCCATGGATGCCGAGCATGTCGCGCGGCGGATATCCGGTGAGAGTGAGCTCCGGGAAGAGAGCGAGGTCAGCACCCAGGCGGCCGGCGTTTTCGAGTTCCACGAGGACACGGTCACGGTTGCCCCGGATGTCTCCCACCGTGGTGTTGATCTGCGCCAATGCGATCCGCATGCTTCCCTCGGAGAAGAAAGATAGCATACAAGGCGGTCAGCTCTCAGCATTGAGCAGTCAGAGAGAATTGAGAACTCAGAATTCAGAATGCAGAAGCAGTGTCGGGAGGAAATTTCGTGTGCCAGGGAGTCGCATGTTCATAGAACCAGGCGGCTCGCAGCAACGTCGATTCCCCGCACCGTCGACCGATCAGCTGGAGCCCGACGGGCAGTCCCTCCGGGGAGAAACCACAGGGGACCGAGATCGCCGGCAACCCTGCCAGATTCGCAGGCCTGGTCAGTCTCAGCAGTGCGTTCCGGACAGACTCCCGCGATCTCCCGAAAGCGACCTCGGTGTCCCGAATGAAGCACGCCGGCATCGGTATGGTTGGCCCTGCGATGACATCGCAGACACCCATTGCGCGCAACAGCCTCTCCGCGTACGCCCGCCTCCGCGCCTGGTAGCGCAGGTAGGTCACCGCAGGCATCTCGAGTCTCTCCATCATGCGCGTACGCAGGTCATCGCCGTAGTCTCCGGGGCGCGACCGCAGCCACTTCCAATGGTAGACGAGAGCCTCCGCCACGGTGATTTCGGCCGCCAGTTCGGCTGTCTCCTTCATTCCGGGCAGGTCGATCTCGATCAGCTTCGCCCCGGAGTCCTCGAGGCACGAGATGGCATCCATCACAAGACGGCGGACATCGGGGCGTATCCGGTCGAAAAAATACTGCTTCGGAATCCCGATGCGCAGTCC
>JAFNAH010000602.1 GCA_017860075.1 Acidobacteriota bacterium
GGCGAATACTCGGAAGAGGCGGATGCCGCAGCCGCGACGGAAGAAGATCCTGCGGCCTCGAGGCTTCCTCTCGGCGGCGTTGCCGTATCCAGGATTGGTGGGCCATGGTCTCCGGGCAGTGCAGCCAGGCGCCCGTCGATGTCTGAGGACCTGACAGGAGCCGCCGCTCTGCTTCTCAACGCTTCGTTCTCATCGCTCTTCTCGAAGACCTTCGATCCGCAGGGGGAGGAAGCGAGCCGGAACGCGGAGTTGTCGGCGGAGGCCAGGAATCCTTTCGCGGAAATCAAGCAGAAGGAGGACGCCGCGCGGCTCGCCGCGGCCGACACCGCTCAGGGCACTCAGGATAAGGCGGTGACCGATTCGAAGCCGGCCGAACCGGTTTCTGCTGCCGGGCAGGAAGTGGCAGCCGCGGGCACCTCGGGCGGCAGACCCGAAAGATACGTCTTCGTCGGCGACTTCGATGGGTCAGGCACACTGAGCATCCTGACGGCGGAGCGATCAGGCGAACTTGCCTTCAAGTTTGAAGATGGCTTCAGGGCCTTCAGCCTGTTCGTTCATGCGGCCGCGGTGGAACGCCAGAGGTCGCTCTCCCTCGACGACATCAACGGGGACGGGATCATGGATCTCCTGGTCACGGCCCGGGCGAGCCTCTTCGGAGGCGTGCTCATCGGCGACGGCAAGGGATGCTATACGCTGGCGGACACTTTCCTCACAGGTTACGAACCGGTTCTGGCTGCCATCGGGCCCCGGGCGGAGGGAGGGCACGAGGTCGTCACGGTCAATACGCGGTCCGGAGCGGTGACGAGGTTCCTCCCGAAGGGCCCGTACCAGCGCGTGAGCGCCGGCAAGCTTGATTTTCCGCCGGAATATGTAAACCACATAGTCGACCGGGAACACGGCGCGGATTACCTGCAGATCGCCCGGGCCGGAGGAGAGGCAAAGACCTATGCGTGGCCCGTTAGCGGCCGGATGGAAGTCTGTACCCTGACGACGCCTCCGGCATCAGAGCTGCAGGCGGGGCCTGACCCGGACCTCGGCAGCAAGGTAGGAACCATCCGGATCTACCAGGTCGGAAACTATGCCTCGATCGTCCTTGCCGACGCGACAGGTCAGGCATTCAACGTGGCGAACCTGAAGGTCTCGCCGCAAGCCTGCCTGGTCTTCGGCGATCTGGCGGGAAGTGGGAATCTGGATGTCGCGGTAGCCCACATGGTCTCCTTCACCCCCTCAAACTAGCGGTCTGTCGGTCCTGACCCCCTCGCTACATCAGAAAGATCCCGGCTCCGAACCCACAGACCGGCTACCCCCATCGCAGCTTCACAGTCCTGTGAGTCGGTATTGCGGAGGATCTTCGGGATCGGAATCGGGATCGATCTCGCTATCGATATCGCACGTCGACACCGACTGCGACCCCGATTCCGATTCCGACAGCGAGGGACTGTATCACCCACGGTTCTCCGGAACGGCTCCGACCATCAACCGCAGCACCGACGCCAAAAGCGTCGAACAGAAAAGCCCGGGGTGAAAACCCCGGCATAGAGGGACAGGCTGAAGCGTCAACCCTGGAAGGGGTTGAACAGCCTCTGTGCCGCAGATACAGGCTGCCAGGCCCGCCGGTCATCCGGTTGCCGGCGTTTGAATCACAGGGCTCACAGCCGGCGCCTGTTGCCCGCCATGACTCGTTGTGATATCAAGTGAACTTTGTTCAGGGCCCTGATCGATGAGCAAGTCACCGCGTGCCGCCCGCGGCTCGCATCCCGCCAGATCCGTAAGCAAGCCAAGCCGTGCTTCACGCGGAGCCGGGATTTCTCCGCAGGTCTACCTGTCCCATGCCATTCTGATTCTGTCGGGATTCATCCTCTTCCTGCCCCTGGCAGTGAGTTACGATTTTTACGAACCCTTCGTCTTCCTGAAAAGCATCCTGTTCCGCCTTGCCGTCGGAGCGATGGTGTTTCTTTACGTCGTTCTCGCGACGCTCTCCCCGTGGCTTATTTCCTGGTGATGATCGTCTGCTCCCTTCCGGGCGTAAGCGTCGACTCCTGGAGCAGCTGGTGGGGCACCTTTGCGCGGATGGACGGCATGTTCACCCAGCTGCACCTGCTGGCATATTTCTTCGTGCTGATGCAGACGCTCGAGTCCGAACGTGAGGGGCTGATTCTGTTCACGACATCGCTCTTCTCCGGTCTTCTCGTCGGCCTGTCGGGGATGCTCCAGTACATGGGCTTACCCTTCCTGTACCGCCCGATTCTCGAAGGCAGGATCATGGGAGCAACCGGGAACGCGAACAATTTCGCGTTTCTCATGGTGCTCGACTTTTTTGTCGTGCTCTGGTTTCTTAGCAGAAGGGATCGCCGGGAGACATACGAGTTCGCGGCAAAGATCTGGATGGTCCTTCTCATCCTGCTGGACCTTTCCCTTGTGGCATGGGAAGCCTCGGCGCCTGCAGACGGCCCGGACGTTCTGTCTGAAGGCTTCACGCTGATTCCGCTGGCCGCCTTCGCCCTCCTTCTCCATGCCCTGAGCTTGCTCTGGTTCTTCAGGCGTTCCAGTGTCTGGGTGGGCAGCATATCCCTCGGCATTCTCGGCGCCTGGTATCTGTTTTGGGCGTATCAGAGCAGGACAAGGTTCGCCGTGGTCGGCCTGATCGGTTCTCTGACGATCCTCTCGCTGTTCTATCTGTGCTGGGGCGCCAGC
>JAFNAH010000603.1 GCA_017860075.1 Acidobacteriota bacterium
CTGGCAGAGCTCGCCCGGCAATTTCCCACGGTTGGAGAAAAACTGGAAGCCGGGCAGTGGACAAGAGCCGCCGAGCAGGAACTCCTCCGTGTGGCCGGCACCGGCACCGCGGATTCGCCTGCCGTTTGACTCGGATACCCGCCGCAGCGTCTGACTCTCCCGGATCCCCGTGCGGCGCCTCTCCGAATGTGTGAATTAATCATTCGAATCAGGGGTACCGGCCCTTCGGGCCTCGGTTCCGTTTCCCGGACGTAACCACGCGCTTACGCGCGTGGCTACCAACTTCCGGCGCTTCGCGCCTGGTCAGTTTGCCCAACCGATCAAAGCACAAGGTTCCCAACGGCTTCCAGACCAGCCTCGAAGAGGCGGCAGTTAGTAGGCCCGGCCGTAAGGCCGGGATTAAGAACGCCCGCAGATTCGAGCGCCGGAGGCGCGGCACAGGGATCATGCGGCTGCGGCAGAACGCCGCGATTTTTTCACAGCTTCTCCGAGGCGCCGAGGCGAGACGAACGCACGCAGTCCGGTTTAGGGGGCCGACTGGCAGGGGATCTGGGCCGTTCGCATGCGGACACGTTCGAGGTCAAGCCTCGACGGCAGCAGCATGGTGGCATTGTCTGCCGCGGCATGCCGAACCGTATCGCTTCCGGCATCTCGGAACCGGCCCGCAGGGCCCAGGCCACACCCGCCGCCAGGCAATCGCCCGACGCGATCGGATTGACGACCGGTACTCTTGCGGGTGAGAAGGTATAGAAGCTTCCGTTCGAGGACGCCCAGAGCGCATCCGCGCCGTGGCTGACCAGCACCCACTCCGCGCCGCGGCAATTGAGTTCGTTCATCGCGTCCTTCAGTTGCTCGTCCGAGCTCAGCTCCTGCCCGAGCGTCCTGGCGAGCTCTTCGCGGTTCGGCTTCACGCACATGGGCCTGCAGGTCAGCGCCTCGAGCAGTTCCGCTCCCGAGGCGTCCAGTACAACGCGTCCGGGCGTCCGGCCGATCAGGTCGCGGTAGAAGGTCCGCGGCGTGCCCGGGGGAAGCGAGCCGCTGAGAACGACAAAGCGAGCCTTGCTCACGCACTCCTCGTAAGCGCTCCTGAAGGCCTCGAGGTCGCCGGGCGAGACCGTGGCCGCATTCTCCACGAGCTCAGTCATGGCGCGGCTCGGGCGGTCGAGGAGGGTGGTGCAAACCCTCGTGGGCTTTTCGGACCGTACCCAGCGGCAATTGATTCCAAGCGACGCGAACTGCTCTTCGATGCTCTTCCCCGGAAGCCCGCCGACGAGCGCGAGCGTAAGGCTGGGTCCGCCCAGGTGATGCAGAGCCAGGCCGACGTTGAGAACCTTGCCTGAAGCCGTCCAGTGCGCTTCCCGCGCGCGGTTCACCTGGCCGAGCTTCAGGCCATCAAACAACAGTATCTGTTGCCAGGCGGGGGTCAAGCCAGCTGCTAGTATCAAGGGTAAGCTCCTGCCGGTTATTCAGGCTCGCTGGTATCGCGGCGAAAAAGGATGGCTTGAGATCCGGGGGCGGCCGCTCTCGGGCCACCTCCCCGGTATGGGTGCTGCGCAGGCGGGACAGCGGCCTTCACCGTCCAGCCGGTATTTCAGGATACGGTATCCCAGCCTCTCCACGACCGTCTCACCGCACCCGGCGCACTTCGTATTCTCGAGTTCGCCCACCATCCCAGGCAGGTTTCCCGCGTATACATAGCGCAATCCCGATCGCCGACCGATCCCCGCTGCACGCAGGAGGTCCGCGACGGTCGTATCCCGCGGATCGACCATCCTGTAGTCGCGATGAAACGCGGTCACATGCCACGGCATCTCCGGGGAAATCGAGACGATGAATTCCGCCAGGCGCGTCAGTTCCTCCTCGGAGTCGTTGAAGCCGGGAACCAGGAGCGTCACGATTTCGACCCATACACCCATGTCGTGGAGAGAGCGTATGGTATCGAGGATCGGCTGCAGGCGGCCGCCGAGCTTGCGGTAATGCCTGTCGTCGAAACTCTTCAGGTCAACCTTGCAGAGGTCGAGCCACGGCCTGAGGTACTCGAGGACCTCCGGCGTGCCGTTGCCGTTGGAGACGTAGGCGGTCAGCAGGCCTGCGGCTCTTGCCTCTTTGAAAATCGCAACCGCCCACTCGCTCGTGATGAGTGGCTCGTTATAGGTGCTCACAACGGCTTCGGCGTGCTGATCGACCGCCATCCTGACCAACCGTTCGGGTGTAGCCCGCATCGGCGATGAGACCGCTTCCGAATCCCGCAGCGCCTGCGAGGTCACCCAGTTCTGGCAGTAACTGCAGTGCAGATCGCAGCCAAGCATCCCGAAGCTGAAAGCCATAGCGCCGGGCCGCACGTGAAAAAACGGCTTCTTTTCGATGGGGTCGCACTGCGCTCCTGCGACGTAGCCCCAGGGTACCTTCAGAGCCCCTCCGTCATTGAAGCGAACCTTGCAGACCCCGAGAGCGCCGTCCGGGATCGGGCAGCGGTGGCCGCACGCAAGGCAGCGCACGCGTTTCCCG
>JAFNAH010000120.1 GCA_017860075.1 Acidobacteriota bacterium
TTGGTTCGACTGGACGCTGCTCGAGAAGCACGCGGATGTGCATCGCTTCCTGAAGCTGCTCACGGCACGGCGGCTGTTGCGCGGCACGGAGCATGAGCGCCGGCGGATGAGTCTGAACCGCATCATTCGGGAAGCGAACAAAGCCTGGCACGGGATCCGCCTGAACGACCCGGATTGGAGCGACCACTCGCACAGTGTGGCGTTCACCGTGGAGATGCGTAAAGAACAGCTTCTGTTCCACGTGATCCTGAACGCGTACTGGGAACCGCTCGATTTCGAGTTGCCGCCGGCCGGCGAACAAGGCGGGAACCCGTGGCGCCGGTGGATTGACACCGCCCGGGAGACGCCAAACGACATCGTTCCTTGGCGGGAGGCCCCCACGGTGCCCGGACTGACCTATCGGGCTCAAGCCCGCTCAGTCGTGGCCCTTTATGCCCCTGTAAGCTGAAGGTGGTCGAAGAGTAGCATCTCAAATTGAAAGGAATCTCCGCTATGCCTCCAATGAAATCCGCGTCCAAGTCCTCCGAACTCTCGCCCATCGCCGGCGCGCGTTGCGGTCTGAGTGTCGCCGACGTGAAGCAGTCGTTCCTCGACAACCTGTTTTGCGGCCTCGGCCGGGTGCCGATGGCCGCGACGCGCAACGACGCTTATACCGCCCTGGCCCTGACCGTGCGCGACCGCGTACTCAACCAAGGCGTCCGGACGCTGGAAGCTTACGAAGAGCAAGACGCGCGCGTGGTGGCCTACCTCTCCGCCGAGTTCTTGCCCGGCCCGCACCTTGCCAACAACCTGCTCAACCTCGGCATCACCGAGCAGACCCGACAGGCGATGTCGGAACTCGGGCTGAACCTCGACCACTTGATCGACCAGGAGGAGGAACCCGGGCTGGGCAACGGAGGTCTGGGCCGGCTGGCTTCCTGCTACATGGATTCCCTCGCCAGCGTCGAAGTTCCCGCCATCGGTTACGGCATTCGCTACGAGTTCGGGATCTTCGACCAAACCCTCAAGGACGGCTGGCAGGTGGAAATCACGGACAAGTGGCTCCGCTTCGGCAACCCGTGGGAGATCGCGCGGCCGGAGATTGCCTATGATGTCCGGTTCGGCGGCCGGACCGAGACGTGGACGGGTGAGCAGGGCCACTACCGCATGCGTTGGGTCCCCGACACGGTGGTCAAAGGTGTGGCCTACGACACGCCGATCCTCGGCTACCGGGTTGCCACCTGCAACCCGCTCCGTCTCTGGAAGGCCGAAGCGGTTGAGTCGTTCGATTTTGCCGCGTTCAACCACGGCGATTACTACCGTGCCGTCGAGGACAAGATGCAGTCGGAGAACATCTCCAAGGTTCTCTACCCGAACGACGAGATGCTCCAGGGCAAGACCCTCCGCCTCCAGCAGCAGTTCTTTTTTGTCAGCTGCTCGCTGCAGGACATGATTCGCGTGCATCTGCAGCTAGGACGGCCCCTCGACAAATTCCATGAGAAATGGGCCATCCAGCTCAACGACACGCACCCGGCCATCGCGGTCGCTGAACTCATGCGCCTGCTGGTGGACGAACACGAGATGGACTGGGACACCGCCTGGCATATCACGCAGAACGCCTTTGCCTACACCAACCACACCCTGCTCCCGGAGGCGCTGGAGAAATGGCCGGTGGGCCTGTTCGGCCGCCTGCTCCCGCGCCACCTGGAAATCATCTACGAGATCAACGGCCGCTTCCTCGACGAAGTCCGCACCAAGTCGCCCGGCGACGATGCCCGGCTGGCCCGCATGTCGCTCATTGACGAAAGCGGGGAGCGTTATGTGCGCATGGCAAATCTCGCCACGGTGGGCAGCCACCATGTCAATGGTGTCGCGCGGCTGCATTCCGAGTTGCTCAAGCAGACCGTGATGCACGATTTCGCCGAGTTGTGGCCGGAGAAGTTCTGCAACGTCACCAACGGTGTCACGCCGCGACGGTTCGTCGCCGTCAGCAATCCGCCGCTGACCCGGCTCATAACGAGCCGCATCGGTGATGGCTGGCTGCGCGACCTCGACCAACTCCGCAAACTCGAACCCTTCGCGGATGACGCAGACTTCCAGCAGCAGTGGCGCGAGGTGAAGCTCACCGCCAAACGAAGCCTGACCGCGCTCATCGAGCAACGCACCGGCGTAAGAGTCAATCCGGAGTCGCTGTTCGACGTCCAGGTCAAGCGCCTGCACGAGTACAAGCGCCAACACCTGAACGTGCTGTACATCCTCACACTTTACCTGCGCCTCAAGCGAGATCCGCAGGCCGACGTGCCGGCGCGCACCTTCCTCTTCGGCGCAAAGGCCGCCCCGGGCTACTTCATGGCCAAGCTCATTATCAAGCTCATCAACTCGGTGGCCGCTGTGGTGAACCATGACCCTGTCGTGCACGACCGCCTCAAAGTGGCCTTCTTCCCCGACTACAACGTCAAGAACGCGCAGCACATCTTCCCAGCGGCCGATCTATCCGAGCAGATTTCCACGGCGGGCAAGGAAGCGTCAGGCACCGGCAACATGAAGTTCGCCCTCAACGGCGCGCTCACCATCGGCACGCTCGACGGCGCGAACGTGGAAATCCGCGAGGAGGTCGGAGCCGAGAACTTCTTCCTCTTCGGCCTGACGGCAGCGCAAGTCCAGGAACTGAAATCCGGCGGCTATCGTCCGCACGACTATTACGAGCAGAACGCGACGCTCCGTGAGGTGCTGGACTTCGTGGCCTCCGGTGCACTGGCCGGGGGCGACACCGCGCAGTTCCAACCGCTGGTGGACAACCTGCTGTGGCACGATCCGTTCCTGCTGCTGGCGGACTACCAGGCGTACGTGGGGTGCCAGGACCAGGTCAGTGCCTTGTGGCGCGACCCGCAGGCATGGACCCGCAAGTCCATCCTCAATGCGGCGCGCATGGGCAAGTTCTCCTCCGACCGTGCGATCCGCGACTACTGCGCGCAGGTCTGGAAGGTGACGCCGGTGACGGTGGAGTAAGGAGAAGACAGCCACTATGAGCAAATTGAAAACGACAAGCCGTAGATTGCCAACTTTGGACGAATGGGATCGTCAGTGGCGGCTGCACTGGAGCCGCGTAGGTACTCCCGGGTATGAGCTACCCATCGGGGGACCCGGCGCCGAAGAGCGGGATTTCCTTGCGCACGCCCGCACACCGGCCAAGGAGAGGCAACGCCTTAGACGTATCAGCGACGAATTCGAGCGCGCGTTCAGGGCGCTCTACCCGGTTGGCCCTGCCGTGACCGTTTTCGGCTCCGCCCGTTTCAGAGAGGGCCACCCTTACTACAAGCTGGCGCGAGCCGTCGGCGCGGAGTTGGCCAGGGCCGGCTTTGCGACTCTTACGGGCGGCGGCCCGGGTATCATGGAAGCAGCGAATCGTGGCGCCCACGAAGCGGGGGGCGCAAGCTACGGATTGAACATCCTCCTTCCACAGGAGCAGGCGCCCAACCCTTACGTCGATAAGAGCATCGAATTTCGCTACTTTTTCACGCGCAAGGTTTGCCTGGTGAAATACTCCTGCGCTTTCATTGTGATGCCGGGCGGACTGGGCACGCTTGATGAACTGTTCGAGGCCGCAACGCTCATGCAGTGCGAGAAGATCGGCCCGTTCCCGCTTGTGCTCATGGGCAAGAAGTTCTGGGAAGGTTTTCGCAGGTGGGGCGGTTCCATGATGCGGGAGGGCGTCTTTGCGAGGGATGAAATCGGCTTCGGCCGCATAACCGATTCGCCGCGGGAGGCGGTAAGCCTGGTCCTGCGTGGCCTGCCGCCTGCGGTCCGCAAGCAACTAAAGCCAAGTGCATGAGGAGAGTCCAATGAAAATCACTATTGCAGGCGCTGCCGGCGGAGAAGTAACCGGGTCGGCTTACCTGGTTCAAACCCGGCGAGCCAGCGTGCTCGTGGATTGCGGCATGTTCCAGGGGGGCAGGAAATCCGAGTCGCTCAATCGCCCGCCCGCCGGATCCAGGCAGAAGCTTGATGCCGTCCTGCTCACACACGGTCACCTCGACCACGCCGGGCGTCTTCCCCTGTTAGCAAAGCGAGGTCATACCGCGCCGGTTTTTGCCACGCAGGGAACCGCCGATATGGCTGCACTCATTCTTCGTGACTCCGCGCGCATCCAGGCCGGCGATGCGGAACGGCGTAACCGCAAGCGCGAACGGGCCGGAGAACCGACGCAGGAACCGCTTTACTTGCCGGAGGACGCTGAGAACGTCATCCAGCGCTTCAGATCAGTGCCGTACGGACAGGCAAGACAGGTTGCCCCGGGAATTCAGGCCATCTGGGCCGAAGCGGGCCACATGCTCGGATCGGCAAGCATTCAGCTGATCGTGGAGGAGGACGGACGTCAGAAACGCGTTGTGTTCTCCGGCGACCTTGGCCCGAAAGGCGCACTCATCCTGCGGGACTTCGAACCGTTTCAGCTGGCTGATATGGTCTTCATCGAATCCACGTACGGGGATCATGACCATCGGCCCTTTGTCGAAACCGTCGAGGAGTTCGTCAGCATCGTGAAGGAGACCGTGCAGAAGGGAGGCAAGATTCTCGTGCCGACTTTTGCGGTGGGCCGTGCGCAATTGCTGACGAGCCTGCTCGCCTGGATGTTCCGAACAAAGAAGGCGAAACCGTTCCCGATATTCCTCGACAGCCCGATGGCTATCGAGGCGACGAGGATCTACGCCAGTCACCGCGAATTGTTCGACGACCAGATGACGAAGTTCGTTGCCGAGAAGCCGTTGAGCGCGGACTTGAAATCGATGGCTCTGACCAGCACGGCTGACGAATCCAGGAAGATCAACGCCCAGACGGGGCCTTGCCTCATCATGGCCGGAGCCGGCATGTGCAATGCCGGCCGTATCCTCCACCACCTCAAACAAAACCTCTGGAAAGAGGGTACGCATGTTCTGATCGTCGGATACCAGGGCTTAGGATCGCTTGGTCGACGGTTGGTAGAGGGCGAAAAAGTTGTCAACATCCACGGCGAGAGAATAGCTGTGAGAGCGCAGGTCCACACGCTCGGCGGCTTCAGTGCGCACGCCGGTCAGACCGACCTGTTGAAGTGGTTCAGCTCAATCGCTCCCAGCAAGCCGCGCGTGGCGGTGATTCACGGTGAAGACGAGCCCCGCGCCGCATTGGCGAAGAAGATTCAGCAACAGTTCAGGCTCCCCTCTCAGCTTCCCGGGATGGGAGAAGTGATCGAGATCTGATCAGGGGTGTGGCTATCGCGAACAGCTTCCCTTATCTCGTCCACATGACAATGACCGGTCCCCATGCGGTGAGGAGGATGTTGCCCATCGCATACCGAACGGTGTAGCCGAGCACCGGGAGTGTGCTCCTGGCTTCGTCCTGGATCGAACGGAGCGTCCGTAACCGTCCCGGCTCCGGCGCAGGCGCCGAAGAGAATCACGGGATTCATCTTCAGGATACATCGCCCGAAGGCTGGCCGATCAGCACGCCGGCGAGCAGCGTGCCTACGACGTTGCCCAGGCTGAACGACCCGATGCGGATCCGCCCGATGAGGAATCCGAGGGCGAGC
>JAFNAH010000604.1 GCA_017860075.1 Acidobacteriota bacterium
TCACCCAGACACAATACAACGTGCTTCGCATACTGCGCGGTGCCGGCCCGGCCGGCCTCACCTGCCGCGAGATGGCCGGCAGGATGGTCACGCATGACCCGGACGTCACGCGCCTCCTGGACCGGCTCGAGTCGCAGCAGTTCATCGCGAGGAACCGCATCGCGGGTGGCAGGAGGTTGATCCGGGTCAGTATTACTGCCGGCGCCCTGGAGCTGCTGGCCGCACTGGACCAGCCAGTGCTGGATCTGCACCGGAGCAGGTTGGGCCCCCTCGGAGGCGAGAGGGTCCGCCTATGATCGATTCCCTGGAAGAGACGCGCTCGAGTCTCCTGGCGGAGACAGCTCGGAGCGCACTGAGATCCGCTCCCCCGGGAAGAGCGGACCAATGAATTCCAGCAGCCACAAATGAAATAGGAGGAGAGAACGTGTATCGCTTCGCTTTAGTGCTTGCATCGATTGCGGTATTGGGCCTGCCATCGTCGGGGGCCGCAGGGACATGGACGTTGGATCCCGCACATTCAAGCGCACATTTCGCCGTGCGGCATATGATGGTGTCGACAGTCAGGGGTACGGGTATCCTTTGGCCAGCGCGCGCTCCAGCTCGACGTCATAGCCGTAGATGTCCTGGAAGAAATGGACCTGGTTACTCTCGTCCACCGCTACCGTTCCGTAGATTATGAGCACGGGAAGAGGCTCGGCCAGATTGACTCGAACATTGCCTTCGCTGCCCTTCATGGCCGCCTCAACGCGCTCCAGTTCCCACCCTGGATTGTGGCGCAAGGCCCACGCCGCCAGTTCTGCAGGCTTCTCGACGCGGATGAGTTTGACCAGCCCGAGTGAGTTGGTCGGTCCGGGCTTCTGACGTATTCTCAGTTTCCCCGCCCGCAACTGCTGGAGAACCTCGTCGCTGATCGTGCCGTCGGTCACCACCTGTCCGCCGGGTGTAACCACCTCCAGGCTCTTTTTGGCGACATAGTTCCGGTCCTTCGCGATATTGGGCACCATCTCGGCACGCTGAATTGTCGGCGGCACCTCCCAGTAGGGACGGAAGACCACATACTTCATCTCTTTCTGAAAGACCGGTGATTTGTGGCCATAAGCCTTTCCCACGATGACGTTCATCGAGAGGGCAACCTTGAGCTGCTCATTGGTTGCACGCAGGCGGAACTCGGGCAGGTTGACGACCACGGGCGGCTGTGAAAAGGAATGCGGGAACCACCGCCAGCGCTCCAGCGTCAATTGAATCTGGCGCACCCGGAAGCTCAGGGGCGTATTCAGCTGGCTGACAGTGTCCGGCCCCAGCCGTCCGTCCGGTTCCAGGCCGTGACGGTCCTGAAAACGCTTCACTGCCTCGACCAGTGCGCCTGTATAAAGGGCCGAATCGGCGGGGATCTCCGCCTTCACAGGCAGGTCGCCCAGGAGACGCAGCAGGCTCGCCAGCCCGGGTGCCATGGTATAGCTCTGACCCGGATCGACAGGCTTCTTGGTGACAGGGAGCTTCTCTCCGCTTTCCTGTCTGGCCAACTCCATGTACCTGTGCAGGGCCTCCATTGCCCTCCGATATCCCGCGAATGTCGGTTCCACCTGCTGGAGTACCGCAGCGGGATCGGCGGCGTTCACCAACCCCGCACGCAGGAACGTCGACACATCGTGCCGCTCGCTGCGGACGTCGATCTTCAGGCCAATCGATATCGGGTTGACCCTCCCGAGATGCAGGGCGGCGGCGTAGCGTCCCACCGAGATGGTCAAGGCCAGGTCGAAACGCGCCAGGTCTGAGTCTGATGGCGATTGGCGCAACCCGGCCAATCGCTCCGCCCATCGAGGCCCGTCATAGTCCTCTGCGTTCAGGCCCTTCTGATCGGCGTTCTGCAGGATCCCAATCAAGGCAAGCGCCTGAGGCGTAGGATGCCGACCGTCGATCCAGGCGAGGCTGTAGCCGGCAGACTCGTAGAATTTCCGGGCTTCAACTCTGTAGAGCGGAAAGTCCGGCCAGCGCAGGTCAGGGTGACGTGCGGACCCGATGATGCTGCGCAGCGTCTCCTGGATCTGAGGGCTGGTTTTCAGCTGCGCGTTCTGCATTGTGTCCGAAGACCACGCCACGGCTGCAGCTGCCAGGCAGATCATCCCAACCAGGGTCCTCTTCATCATCATCCTCCCTCCGCATTGGGGATTATAATCGGGATTTTGGGGACAGGCTACTCAACCTCGAAACTCATCGGAAGCCCGATCGAAAGCGGCTCCGCGGATAGCCCTGAATTTCGAGGTTGAGCGGCCTGTCCCCGCAGAGATAGACTGGTTAAATGATGATCGCTATCCTCTGCACCGCCCTCCTATCGCAGGGAGTCCCGCAGTCCGGCGTGCAGCCGCAGACATACGTCTACAAGACGGTCGGCCCGTGCACCATCCACGCGGATGTATATCGCACGCCGGGAGACGACATCCGGCCGGCGATTCTCTGGATTCATGGCGGAGCCCTCATCTTCGGTCATCGGAACGGAATCAACCGCGCACAATTGTCCCGTTACCTGGAAGCGGGATTCGTCGTGATCTCGATCGACTATCGCCTCGCGCCCGAAACAAAGCTGCCCGGCATCCTCGAAGACCTC
>JAFNAH010000605.1 GCA_017860075.1 Acidobacteriota bacterium
CGATATCGATTTCGGTGTAGTCACCCTGCGCCTGGTAGTAATTCCAGATGCAGGAGCAGCCGCCGGACTCCGGCAGGTTCTTCATCCGAACCTCGTACCTGCCGCCGCCAAAACGCTGCACGGACCAGACGAGGCCTCCCACGCGCGTGCCGTCGTCGATCCGCCGATAGCGGCGGGCGTCACCGGTTTCGAAATGCCCCGGTACGGCCTCGACCCCCTTGACCGGGCCCCGATATAGATCTCCGTGGGCTTCAGTATCCAGGACCGTCACCATCCTCCCTTTGTCTTCCAGCTTCTTCAGACTGAGGTTCTCGGGAACCACCCCGCGGTTGTTGGATCCCCAGACATGGAGACCTGGCACCCACTTTGCCGTATCCAGCGCCGGGCCATCAAAATCATCGAAGAAGATGACTCTTCCTGAAACGACGGGTTGGTCCTGCGCAGATAGCACTATCAGGCTTAACCAGAACAATGAAAGGGCTGCCACGACTGGTTTCATAAACATTAGATTATATCCCTTCACAAAAACCGATACACGCGGATTCGAGTCCCGCGCGTGATTCCGGTTTTGGATTTGGCGCATAGGGCATCGGGACGCGTTCGTTCCGTCGGCCGTTCAGGCTCGTCCGTCCGACAGATCGACCGGCGGGTTGCTTCGCAGCTGCGAGAAATCATTGCTTCCGAGCCTGCGCTGTGTTCCCTGTGTCGCACCTTTGGCGCTCGTTTCGTTTGCCTGCATTCCTCCCGGCCTCACGGCCAGGCCTACTCACTTCAGCCTCTTCGAGGCTGGTCTGGAGGTGATTGGCAGTCATGTGCTTCGACTGAAGGGGCAAACTAAGGAAGCGCGAAGCACCGGCAGTCAATAGACACGCGCGTAATGCGCGTGGTACCTCGGACAAAAAGGACCGAGGCCTGAAAGGCCGGCACCCTCGAACTGACCGGTTTGTCACCCATTCTTCGTGCGCGCAGGAGTGTCTCCCCGGTCCGCCGCAATGTCCGCGCCGGCGGCACGCACCAGCGCTAAAGTCTGGCGATCAGGTGGTTTTCCGCGGCGTCGCGCGCCTTAAGTACGATCTCGTTCACCCGGAAAATCTCCGCCGGTGTGAGCACGGGCTGCTTGCCGTTGTAAGCCGCGTCTTTCTTTTTCGGGTCACCAGGGTCAGTCCTGATGAGCCCTGGTATTCCAGGACACCCTCGGTGCCTGCGATGCGGAGGCGATCATCGCCGTGCGTCGGCGCCGTCTCCGGCCGGAGGTAATCCAGCCTTACGGTAGCTGTGCCCCGGTTGTCCAGCTTGAAAATCACCGCGGCGTTGTTTTCCATCTCGCGTATCCCGGGGTACCCGATAGTCGACTGAAATGCCGCCGTTTCCGCGAACTCCCGCCCGCTCACCCAGAGCATGAGGTCCACCATGTGAATACCGATGTACGGGATTATCCCGCCGAAGGTCTCGCGCTTCTTCATCCAGTCCGGGCGCTCGCCAAGCTTGTAGGACTTCTGTGCGGTCATTGCGACCACCTCACCGATTTCGCCGGTTCGGACGACCGCATGCATCTTCCGGTATTGCGGCTCGAAGCGCATCGAGAGGAGCATCGTGAATGGCACGCCGTTGGCGATGATCTTCTGCCGGGTGGATTCCAGGTCGGCCAGGGTCAAGGCGAGGGGCTTCTCCGCGACGATGGCGAGCTTTCGCGCCGCACATTCCCGGACGATCTGTGCCCGCGTTCCGTTCTCACCGCAAACGGCAACCACGTCGAGCCTCTGCCTGTCCAGCATTTCGCGGTAGTCGGAGAAGAGCGTGGCGCTCTTCAGCAAGGCGTCATCGGAAGCACCTGTCCGTATCTTCGGGTCAGCCTCTGCAATCGCCACGACCTGCACCTGGGGTGAAGCTGAGGCGACGGAAAGAATCTCCGAATAGTGTCCCTCAAGCCCGATAATCCCGACCCTGACGGTGCGGGGGAGCTTCAGGGGGGTTAGCGGCGTCTGGCTGCGGACGGCTCGCGTTCCGGCGGCAAACCCTGCCGCCATGACTGCCGCCGTCGTTTTGAGCATGTCTCTTCTCAACAGGGTAGTGGCTTTCATCCTTTTTCCTCCATGGCGGTTGTGACAAGCAGTCTCCTATCTTACTTGATAGGACCGCTTTAGGGTATTAAGCTTCTGTCGATTTCGCGTCGGTCCGTCAACCGCAAATGGGGGTCCCAGTGAGGCAAAGATCGATTCCGGTTGGAATCCTGATGCTGCTTTCAATGCTGATGAGTTCTTACGGGCGCGGCGCGGCCGATCCGCGGCTGAAGTCATCGTTGCGCCGCCCGGAGCAGAATGGCTGGATCTACGTCCACCTCGAGGGTAAACCGGCGGAAATCGGCTTTCAACACGGCTATCATCTGGCTCCTGAAATCGAGGATGCGCAGAAGGTAGTCGCCCTCGAGTTGACACGCGACACGAAGAGGGACTGGCAGTTCTATCGCGACGCTGCTCAGAAGATCGAGGCAGAGTATCGCGACGAGCTCAACGGTATCGCCGAAGGCTTGAAAGCGCGGGGCGTGAAGCTGGACCTCTGGGACGTCGTTGCCACGAACGCGTGGCTTGAATTCCCCTATTACAGCAACTGGCTCGCGAAGCAGAAGGCGGCGACGGGTAATCCGCACACCGCGCCGATTGCTGAGCGCTGCAGCGCTTTCGTGGCGACGGGGAGCTTCACAAAAGACGGCGGCATCGTGATCGGCCACAACTCGTGGACAAACTACCTCGATGGCGAACGCTGGAACATCATTTTCGACATCGTGCCGGAAAAGGGGCACCGCATCATCATGGACGGCTTCCCGGGCCTTATTCACAGCGCCGACGATTTCGGAATCAACGCCGCCGGAATGATGATCACCGAAACCACGATCACCGGATTCTCAGGGTGGGATCCGAACGGGATCGCTGAATTCGTCCGGGCGCGCAAAGCCATGCAGTATTCGACCTCGATCGACGATTTTGTCCGCATCATGAGGGAAGGGAACAACGGCGGCTACGCCAACAACTGGCTCATGGCGGACCGCAAGACCAACGAGATCGCGAGCCTGGAACTCGGGCTGAAGAACGTCACACTTCGCCGCAGCAGGAACGGGTATTTCCTCGGCTCCAATTGCCCGGTCAACCGCAACCTGACACGGGAAGAGACGAATTTCGATCCGAATGATGCTTCGCTGAGCGCGAACGCGCGCCGGATCCGGTGGCTTCAGTTGATGGCGGAATACAAGGGCCGGATCGACGTGGCCGCAGGTCAGAAGTTCCTCTCGGACCACTTTGATACCTTCGCGAAGAAGACGGACCCGAACGAACGGTCTCTGTGCGGCCACGTGGATCTCTCGCCCCGCGGGATGAGGGGCTGGCAGGAGCCCTACGCGGCGGCGGGGGCGGTGCAGGCCAAGGTTTCCGATTCAGCCATGGCGGAAGGGATGTCGTTGACTGCGTCCATGGGGCATTCGTGCGGCATCCACTTCAAGGCCGCAGGCTACCTGGCCAGGCATCCTGAATTCGAATGGCAGAAGCCATTTCTCAGGGATATGGACTCGCGCCCCTGGACCGAGTTCACAATCCTGCGCTGACCGGGGCGAATAGGGCCCGCCACTCACTATGATACGGGCCTTCAGCCCTCGAGAGCATTTGTCACTCCTATACCTGGCGCGTTGCGCCAGGCTGGTATGAATCGGGCCTTCGGCCCTCAGCAAACGGCGCGGACCGGCAAGATCCATCGCGGTGCACAAAGGAAAGCGCGGACCGTATCAGCTCGTCGGATCGATCTACGGGGCGGGCTTACAGCCCTTGGTGATTGTCGCGAATCTGCACCTGGCGCGTTGCGCCAGGCTGCTATGGATCGGGCCTTCGGCCCTCAGCAAACGGCGCGGATCGGCAAGATCCATCCCGGTGCACGAACGAAAGCGCGGACCGTATCAGCTCTTCGGATCGATCTATGGGGCGGGCTTACAGCCCTTGGTGATTGTCGCGAATCTGCACCTGGCGCGCTGCGCCAGGCTGGTATGAATCGGGCCTTCGGTTCTCAGCAAACGGCGCGGACCGGCAAGATCCATCCCGGTGCACAAAGGAAAGCGCCGAAGGTGCGGACCATATCAGCCTGGGGCGAAGCCCCAGGTTTGCGCGCACCGAGAGAACCAAGGGCTGAAGGCCCGCTCCATAGAGTTCTGAGACAGTCTTGTTGGGCCGGGCCTGACCGCGCGAGGTCAGGTCTTACCGACCCGCCCTACCTAGTGCCGACTCCGAATCAGGGAATCGGGATCAGTTGCCCCTGCAACCGCTCGAACCTTGTGAGATGCTTGAGCCCTGCTGCCCTGGCGGCGG
>JAFNAH010000121.1 GCA_017860075.1 Acidobacteriota bacterium
CCGGCACCGCTCGCGAGCGTCAGCGGCACGACACCCAGGATAAATGCGAACGCGGTCATAAGTATCGGCCTGAAGCGCAAACGAGCCGATTCGAGTGCGGATTCCTCGAGCGATGCCCCTCCTTCGTGCTTCGCCTTGGCAAATTCCACGATCAGAATGGCGTTCTTAGCCGCAAGGCCGATCAGCATGATCAGGCCAACCTGCACATAAACGTTGTTGTCAAACCCCATCAGCCAGACGCCGAAAAAGGCGCCCAGTGCTACCAGAGGCGATCCCAGGAGCACCGCCCAAGGCAGCCGCCAGCTCTCGTACAGCGCGGCCAGGAGAAGGAACACGCACACGATGGCCATAATAAAAGTGGGCGCGGAGGGCGGGGCTGTTTTCTCCTGATAGGACACCGAGGAGTAGGCGAACCCCATCTCCTGGGGCATCGTGTCCTTGAAGACCTGCTCGAGCGCGGCGAGGGCTTGTCCGGAGGTGTAGCCGCGGGCGGGCGCGCCCTGGATCTCGACTGAACGCAGGAGATTGAACCGGGTCGTCAGCTCAGTCCCTGCGATATCCTTCACGGTGACCAAGGTGGAGAGGGGAACCATCTCATTGGTCGTCTTCGAGCGGACGTAGACCTTGCCTATGTCATCGGCCTTCAGGCGAGCCGCTGCATCCGCCTGCACGTAAACCCTGTAGAGTCGTCCGAACCGGTTGAAGTCGTTAACGTAGGTTCCTCCCATGGCGGCCGACATTGCCTGGAAGACGTCGGCGACCGGGACACCCAGCGTGCGGGCCTTTTCGCGATCCAGTTCCACCCTGACCTGGGGGTAGTTCGGGTCAAAGGACGTGAAGACGTTTCCCAACTCCGGACGCTGCCTTCCCGCTGCAAGGAACCTCCGTGCCTGCACGCCGAGCTCCTGGACGCTCATGGAGCCGCTGCGGTCCTGGATAAGGAAGTTGAATCCTGAAGCGGCTCCAAATCCCGCCAGGGTTGGCACGTTGAACGGAAAGATAACAGCCTCCGGGATGGCCGCGAACTGCCGCTGCAGCCCGGCCATTATTCCTTTCACGTGAAGGGCCTCCCCTTTCCTTTCCTCCCAGGGAAGCAGCCGCGCAAAGATCGAGCCGTAGTTCGATTGGTAGGTGTTGGTGACCGCGCCGTATCCGCCGATAGTCTGGTACGACTCAACTCCCTCGGTTTTCGCCAGGATGTCCTCCGCCTTCTTGAGAACAACACTGGTGCGTTCGAGCGAGGCACCGGGAGGGAGCTGGAGGTTGATTCCGAAGATTCCCTGGTCTTCGTCGGGGATGAACCCGGCTGGGAGTGCCCCCGCAAACAGGCCTGCTCCCACAATCACGCCGGCAACGAGCACTATCGTGAGAATCGAACGGCGGATGAGCAGGCGGGACGTGTTCACGTAGCCGTTCGTAGTGACTTCGAAGACCTTATTGAAGCCGCGGAAGAAAATTCCGAGCGGCCCGCGCATGGGACGCGGCTTCCTCAGGAGCATGGCGCAGAGGGCCGGAGTCAGCGACAACGCATTGAAGGCCGACAACAGTACCGAGATAGCAATGGTCAGCGCAAATTGCTTGTACATGCTGCCGACCAATCCGCCGAGGAAGGCCACGGGGACAAACACTGCCGACAGGATAAGGGCGATGCCGACGACAGGTCCGGAGACCTCCTCCAGGGCCTTAATTGTTGCCTCCTTGGGGGCCATCCCGTGCTCGAGGTGGTGCATCACCGCCTCCACCACGACAATGGCGTCGTCCACCACGATGCCGATGGCAAGCACCAAGCCGAACATCGAAAGGGTGTTGACTGAGAAACCGAGAGCGGGGAAGAAGATGAATGTTCCGACGAGGGACACCGGGATGGTAAGCAGGGGAATGATTGTCGCCCGGATGTTCTGCAGGAAGATGAACACCACCAGCGTCACGAGGATCAGCGCCTCGACAAACGTCTTCAGGATTTCATGGATCGAGGCCTTAACCGCCGGCGTGGTGTCGTAGACGATGTCATAATCCATGTCCGGGGGGAAGAGTGTCTTCGCACTTGCCATCGCCTTGTAGATCGTCTCGGCAGCCTTGAGCTGATCGGCGCCGGGCAAGAGGTAGACGGCCATCGCCCCGCTGGGCTTGCCATTCCGACGCCCGAAGGAGTTATAGTCCTGCGAACCCAGCTCCGCGCGCCCGACGTCCCTGAGACGGACTACATCGCCGGCTGCGCTCTGGCTCACGACGATATTTTCGAACTCCTCGGTCGTGATGAGGCGGCCCGGAGCACTGACCGTATTGGTGAACATCTGGTCCTTCGGCGTAGGCGCGGCGCCGACCTTGCCGGAGGGTGCCTGCAGATTCTGATCTTTGATGGCTGAGATCACGTCTGATGGGGTCAATCCGAGCTTGGCGAGCCTGTCGGGCCGGATCCAGATCCGCATGCCGTAGTCCGTTCCGCCGAAAAGGTCCACCTGCGCGACTCCGGGGATCCGGAGCAACTGGTCCCGCAGGTTGATGCCGCAATAGTTGATGAGGAAGTTGGCATCGTATGAGCCATTGGGCGAGTAGAGCGAGATGAGCATCAGGATACTCGGGCTCTGCTTCTTGACGGTGACCCCCTGCTGGGTGACCTCCTGGGGCAGGCGCGCCTGAGCCGAAGAAACCCGATTCTGGGTGAGAACGTTCGCCATATCCTGGTCCGTTCCCACCTCAAAGTTGACATCCAGAAGACAGCGGCCGTCGCTGGTGTTCGAGGACTTCATGTAGATGAGACGGTCGACGCCGTTGACTTCCTGCTCAATGGGGGTTGCCACCGATTGTTCAACGGCCTCGGCTGACGCGCCGGGGTAGGTGCCGGTCACACGGATGTTCGGCGGGGCGAGAAAGGGGTACTGCTCAATCGACAACCTGGTTATGGTAATGGTCCCGAGCATGAGGGTCAGGATGGATATGACGATTGCGACGATCGGCCGCCGGATAAAGAAGTTAGCCATATGGTTCCTTTCCTGTTTGGGTTCTTCGTCGCGAGCTATCTCTCGGTGGGGGTCACGACCATTCCAGCCCGCACCTTCTGCATCCCCTCGGTAATGACGCGTTCGCCCGGCTTGAGTCCCTCTGTGACGATGACCAGGTTCTCGTACCGATCTCCAAGCACCAGCGTGCGGAGGGCGACCTTGTTGTCACCCTCCACAACATAAGCCGTCCTGGCGCTCTGCTCCTCCATCACGGCCACTTGCGGGATAAGGATCGCATTCTCGACCATGTCGATAGCGCCGCGTACCCTCGCGAACTGTCCAGGCCGGATCATCCCTTCCGGATTGCGGAATTCGGCGACTAGAGTCAAGGTCCCCGTCTTTTCGTCAACGGCCCGCGACGCAATTGTGACCTTTCCTTTGTGGGGGTACAGGGCACCATCCGCCAGGATCAAATCAAGCGGAACGGGATTACTGGCCGACTTGCCCATCCGTTTGATAAGCCTGAGATACTCTGCCTCGCTCAGGCCGAATGAGACTCTAAGGGGGTCCAGGGCCGAAAGCACGGCCAGCAAAGTCGGCTCGCCCCGGCCGACCAGGTTCCCGACAGAAACCATCCGCTGGCCAATCAGCCCCTGCATAGGAGCCGTGATCGTGCAATAGCTCAGATTGAGCTCCGCATTCTTGACCGAGGCCTCGGCCGCCAGCACAGCCGCTTCGGCCTGATCTGTACTCACCTTCTGGTTGAGTACAACGTTCTCGTAGCTGGCGCGGCTGGCCTTGAGGTCGGACTGTGCCACTTCCTGTGCAACCAGGGCGTCGTCGAGGTCCTGCTGAGGAACGGCCTTTTCCTTCGCGAGGGGCGTGAGGCGATTCACGTCGAGATCGGCCTTGCCTAGCTGTGCTTTGGCCTGATCCACCTTCGCCTGGGCCACGTCGACCGTCACCTTGTCCCTGGCAAGCTCCAGGTCCGCCTTGGCCTTGGCGAGTTGTGCCTTAGCACTCTCGAGATCGGCTTCATACTTGCGCTTGTCGAGTGTGAACAGCACCTGGCCCTTCTTCACTACCCGGCCTTCCTCGAAGTGGATTCCATCCAGGAAGGCTTCCACGCGAGCCCGCAATTCAACGGTGTCCCTGGCGTCGGCCCGAGCCGTGAACTCGGTTATGATCGGAACCGTCTTCTGAACGGCGGCGGTGACTATTACGGAGGTCGGAGCGGCGGCTTTCTTCTCTTGCTCCTTTCCCCCGCCACAGCTCGCACATGCCAGCGACGCGACGGCCAGGAGAATCGCAGCGATCGCCGGGTGCCAGGCCGACCTGATCGACGGAGCAAAGTGAATGCTCGAATCAACAGAAGCGTTCGTGATTTTCATGCTACCTCCGGGTTGTGAATGGAGAGCCCCTCTGCTGCTGAGCTCTCTGGGATCGTCCTCGGCGGGACGGGGCTCAGTCGACGCCGCGGCATTTTCGGGCCGGCCCACCCCTGATGCTCCTGGTTAACGCGTATTAGCAGCTTTGGATGGCCGGTATCTCACCGCGGGGGGGCCTCGCGAGAGCGGTCCTCACCTGTTTGGTGTCGGTAGTCTGGTGTTGTTCCTCTCTTATCCTGGTAAGCGCCAGCATCATGCCAGCGACTAGCAGTGCTTGTCAACGCGCCTCTGACCGCGGCAGATGCCTGGAAAATCGGGTGGGGGCAGTTGCCCTCAGCCGTCCGGGACTGCCAGCCTCCCCTGTGCCTTGCTGAATCCAGGATCCCACCCTGCCGAGCCCGGCGACGAAGTGGCCAAGCGACAGCCGATGTCGTTGCCTGTTTCTCCCTGGCCGCGGCAACTCGTTCTCCCCAGAGGTTTCCCATACCTTGGTGATCGGCACCTGCGGCAACGGTCGCTCTCTTATAGATCTGGTTGAGAACCGTCCTCAACTAGGGAAATCCCTAATCAAGTCGGGTAAACCGGTAAACCGGGGTCGGACCGACATAAGTCTCGATTCCAGCGCGGATCAGCTCTGATCTGGGTCGCAAAAGCCCTTTCACGGGACAGTCGCCGTACCGGGACCCGTTGTTTGAAACCGATATATTGCCTCAGAATCCAAAAACAGGCATAAAAATCCATTCCAAGGCCTCCTTTCATGCTGAGATTATCTGGATGTTGCTGAACTGAAACGACTTGTTTCGGTCCGACCCCGATTACAGAAAGGCCTTGCCCTCCTGAAGGGGATGGATCGAAAATCAAAGGTAGCACGACCGAACGAGGAATGAGGCGCTGAATGAACAGTCTCCTGAATGTTGAAACGTCTGGATCGGATTCCCCTCCAAGCGGACCGCCCTGCAGGCGAAGGCGCCGGTGCTGGTCAGGCGTGATCTGCGTTTTGGCGCTCCTGGCCGCGTCGGCACTTTGGCGTTCGGCCGCGTTTGCTCAGCAGCCGGAGTCGAAGGCAGCAGGCTCAACGGCTGGCGAGGCTGAAACCCAAGTGGGGGAGGTCGAAGTGGAGAACCCGCCGGCTGCCCCGGTGCTGGTTGGGGGGGAGCCCGCGATCTGGATAGTTACCGGGGTTGGTCCGTATACGCCGGAATTCCGC
>JAFNAH010000122.1 GCA_017860075.1 Acidobacteriota bacterium
CCATACTGCCTGCCGTTATCGTACTCGTAGTAATCACGCCGATATGTGCCCAAACCGGTAAGACAAGGCCGACTGCGAAGGTTTCGAGTACCGCGCAGGAGTGTCTCGAGTGCCACAGGGATTCGACTCCGGGCATCGTCGCACAATGGCGCGCAAGCGCACATGCCCGGGCGTCTGTCGACTGCTTTTCCTGTCATGATGCCGCTCCGGCGGATCCGGCCGCATTCGACCACAATGGTCGCCGCATCGTTGTGATCGTCACGCCCAGCTACTGCGCCCGCTGTCACAAGAAGGAAGCGGCCGAGTTCGAGAGCAGCCACCACTCAAAGGCAGCCCAGTTCATCGGGTCGCTCGACAACATGCTCGGGGAAGTGGTTGAAGGCGGTCCCGCCGCGGCCAACGGATGTCGGCAGTGCCACGGCAGCGAGGTAAGGAGCTTAGGGAGCGGGAAGTTCGATCCCGCCACCTGGCCCAACAGCGGGATCGGTCGCGTGAATCCGGACGGCAGCAGAGGCAGCTGCGCCGCGTGTCACGGACGGCACGCCTTCAGCTCCGCACAGGCGCGCCAACCGGAGAATTGCGGGAAGTGCCACATGGGACCGGACCACCCGCAGGCTGAAATCTACGCCGAATCCAAGCACGGCATTCAGTTCAGAGCCAACATAGCGCAGATGCGTCTAACATCCAGGTCCTGGGTCGTCGGCAAAGACTACTCCGCTGCACCTACGTGCTCCACCTGTCACATGGGCGCGACCTCCACCCAGAAGGTGACGCACGATATTGGAGAACGCATCAGCTTCACACTTCGCCCGGCGGTCAGCATCAAGCTCGAGAATTGGCAGAAGCGCCGATCGGCGATGCAGGACGTCTGCTCCAACTGCCACGCTTCGGGTTGGGTAGAGAACTTCTACAAGCAATACGAGGGTACGATCGACCTCTACAACGAGAAATTCGCGAAGCCATCGAAAACCATCATGGACAGCCTGTACGGTGCATCGAGACTTACTCGAACGCCGTTCGATGAGAAGATCGAGTGGACCTACTATGAACTGTGGCATCACGAGGGACGCAGGGCCCGGATGGGAACCGCCATGATGGGACCGGACTTTACCCAGTGGCACGGCTTCTACGAGGTGGCGAAGCACTTCTACGACGAATTTGTACCTGAAGCGGAACTCTTGCTGCCGGGCGTTACCACCGATCTCCTGAAGAACGACTATCATCGGTGGAAACAGGGGCTGACGAAAGAGCAGATACAGGAACAGCTGGAGTTCTACCGGAAACGATACGAACAACTGCCAAAGTAGTTTCTCGGAAGGTGGGCCGCCCGCCTTATCACCTGGGGACTGTTTCCGTTGCCAGTCGTTCCGGGCCATTTGTCGCGTCCGGGAAACCGCCCCACTATGCAGCCCGAGACGGCGACGGATGCCCGCACGTCGTGTGAAACCGGATGGCGCTACAGTTTCACGGGGGCGCATGACACGGCCGGGTGCAGTCAGGGCTTCCTGGAACGCCGTCGCTGAACTATGGCCGATTCGTCCGTGGCGGATCCATTTCGCGTTATTCCGTCCTCAGCCCTTGCGTATCAATTCGGCCGCCGGCAGTTTTCTGCCGAGGATGAACATCCATACCAGCGTTGTGGCAAGAAACATGCGCTGGGATAGACCGGCGAGCCTTATCCCTTCGAGCCAGAACACCTTCACGTATGAGGCGACGCTATTCAGTCCCACATCTGATCTGATCGTCTTGTTTCTGCCCCCTTTGCCCATCTTGTCTTCCTCCTCGAGAACATACTGTCCGTGGGAGCATCTGTTCTGTTTCTGTCTCTGCTCTGCAGTCTTTCATAACCTTCGGCATTCAGAAATGGAGACGAGACGATCAGGACGCATGCGTCGGGGCGCGCAACCTTCTGATAGGGAAAAGCCGTGGTACGTAACAGTTACGTGGTCAATTCCGACTCACGGCCCGCTTGTCGACTGCGGATGTATGCTTTGACGGTTCGGCGGTCCAGGTTGGTGCGGCGCGCCACCTCTTCGTACGTGCCGTATCTTCTGTAGAGCAAGGTGCAGTATCCCGACATGAGTTCCGCGGCTTCGAGCACCCCGTCTGCGATCCCGGCTTGCAGCCGCTTGCAGAGATCGGGTTGGACGGCTGCGACGTCCCCCCCGTAGTCTCCCGTGACGAGGATGTGGCGCACAGCCTGTTCCAGTTCGCGGACGTTGCCTGGCCAGGTGTAGCCCCTTCCCGGTGATACCTCGATAGCACGGCGGACCCGCTCGGTGATTTCAGGCGAAACCTCGCCGGTGATCCGGCGCACAATGAGTTCCACAAGATCGTCGATTTCCCCCGGTTCTTCGGAGATCCGCTGTCTCAGTGAAGGAACCGTAATGACGTCCGAGCAGAGCCGATAAAAGAAATCATCGCGAAACTGCCCTCCGGAGCGGAGCGATTCCAGCGGTCTGTTTGTGGCCGCGATGATCCTGCCGCGAAACCGCATCTTTTCGTGGCTACCGACAGGCGAAAAGTTGCGTTCCTGCAGAACGTGCAGGAGCTTGATCTGTATCGGGACACTAACGTCGCCGACTTCGTCGAGGAAGATGGCGCCGTGCGAGCTGCACCGTGCCAGAATCCCTTCGTGTGCCTCAACGGCCCCGGTGAACGCTCCCTTGCGGTGACCGAACAGCTCCGACTCAATGAGTGATTCCGGGAATTGCGACAGGTTTAGCACCTTGAAGCCGCTGACAAAGCTCTGGACGAATACCCCTTTTTTCACATCGAATGGGATGAAGCCGGACTGGCCGATCGCGGCGGCGGCCGCCCCCTTCCCGGTGCCGGTCTCGCCGAACAGCATGGTCGAGAAATCCTCCATCCGGTTCCAGAGGAAGCGCTCGTACATTCGGATGTCGTTCGTGAAGACGTTGTTCCAGAGGTGCCGCCGCAACTGTTTCATCGGCTCGCTGCGGCCGACGAGTGCGCGGTCGATGAAGAAAAAGGCCCGGCAAACCTGATAAAGGATTGCGAAGCAGTGCAATGCCTCTGCCGGAGCGAATCCGCGCCGATCCAGGACGCTCAGTGCCTCGCCCGCGAATGGCACCGGCAGCGAGCTCTCCCCTGCGGCTGCCTGATTGCCCATCAGCCGCTCGAAATCCCTCAGGAACCGGTGGTACACGTCGAAGAGGAACGCCCGGCGCAGCAGCTCATGATCATCGGACCCAAACAGGTTCACGTTTGCGGAGCCCGCGGCTTCGAGGCTTCTCACCTTGCCGCTTACGCGTTCCACGATATGTCTGAGTAGTTCCCCGGCCGGTGCCGCGCGGCCGCATCCGGCAATTTTCAGCTGCAGCTCAGTATAAACGTCGCTGAAGGGATTGGTGGCAGCCGCTTCAGCCAGATCGCGGAAGAACTCCCTGTCCTCCGGAGAAAGCCGGCGTGTAGTGCCCATACATATTTTGTATACGGCCAGTGCATAGAATGTCCAATGGAAAATCAGGCATACGAGGCCATAAAGTGCAAGTGCTTTTTTTGCAGTCGCTTACCAGCCTTGTTTTCTGGCATGAAAAGCGCCTGATGCAGCGATGGTCACGGCGATAACCAGGTGCGCCGGAGACAAGTTCAGAAAAGCGATTAGAGGGAAACCATGAGTCAGCCACTGGTCGATTTTGTTCAGCAGGCGCTGTCACGCGGGGTGCCCCGGCAGGACGTTGCCGGCGCCCTGCAAAAGGGGGGATGGGCGGCAAAAGAAATCAATGGGGCACTGGACGCTTTTGTGGAAACCGACCTGCCCCTGCCTGTCCCGCGGAAGCGGGTCTCGAGTTCGCCGAAGGACGCCTTCCTGTTTTTGATGCTGTTCTCGACGCTATACACGGCGGCCTTTGCGCTCGGGTCGGTGATGTTCGACCTGATCAACCTGTTTCTGCCGCAGCCCGGTGAGCAGGCAATCTCGTCAATAATGTCATTGCGTTACGGCATCGCTTCCGCAATCGTATCGTTCCCGATGTTTCTGTTCATGTCGATGCTGATTTCCCGGGAGACTGCAGCCAATCCAGGGCAAAGGATCTCGCCAGTCCGGCGCTGGCTAACCTACCTGACCTTGTTCGTAGCCTCGGTTTCGATTGTTGCCGACCTGATCGCTCTCATCCTCCGTTTCCTCGAAGGCGACATCACAGTTCGGTTTGGTCTGAAGGTCCTCGTGGCGGGGATTCTCGCTGGAGGCGCGTTCTGGTATTACCTGCGTGATCTGCGCCGCGACGAGGTTGCGCCTTCGGCAGAATGGAGGCGCGGCCGGGCCGAACGGATCGCGGTGGCCGGGATGACGGCAGCGGTGATTGCAGTGCTCGGCGTTGGAATCCGGGAGGCGGGGAGCCCGATGCAAGCCAGGCTTCTGGCGCAGGATCGCCAGCGTGTGCAGGATCTCGCCGCAATAGCAACTCGAGTGCAGCGCCATTATTCGAACACGGGGAACCTGCCGGCCTCGCTCGAGGCATGCGATGCCAATCCTGGTACCTACGTGGAGCACAAGGCGGACCGGATCACAGGCAGGCGCTACGAGTACCAGGTGATCGATCCGACACGTTTCGAGGTGGCCGCGGAATTCGCATTGCCGAGCGGGCTCCGGACCGGGGACGCGCAGGTGCGCAGTCCCGGCTATGTGACGGTCGACAACGAAGCGTTCTGGGCTCACGGCTCCGGCAGGCAGGCTTTCAGGATTGACGCGGCCCGCGTGAAGCCGTAGGCCGTCGGCGGCGCCTCGGCCTGAGGTTGTATCAGGGTCCGAAGCGTCATAGCATGCCGATCACAAAGAGCCGTAATTCACAGCACTGGCATTACCATTTACCGCTGGTAGAGTCGGGCCGCCCCGCATGGCAAAACACCCGGATACGTATAACGAGGTCTGATGCAGGTTGAGAGAAGTCGTTGATAATGGGACCTCACAGTGCAGTTGCGGGGCATTCTGGGAGCCTGGAAACGAGGTCTGTGAGCAGCGCTTCCGATGAGATGATCGCGGCGCGTCAGGCAGTTGGGGAATCACACTCGCGATGAACCGCACCCGTTCGTGCCTGCACACGCGGGCTTCAGGCTCGATCCCCGTTAGCTGAAGACTCCCAGGTCGAACAAGACCCATCTCGCCCGCCGCTGCAGATAGCCCGGCAGGCCCTCTCGGGCTCGCCTTCGCCAAATCCAGATCATCGGATTGTCACAGCGTGCGATCCGTGGCCATTACTACTTCTTTTCGGTTGCCGGGTGAAGAAACTCGCTGACGGCTCGGTTGAACAGGTTGGGTTGGTCGACGAACGTCATGTGTCCGCTCTTGGGAAGAACTACCAGCTTGGACCCGGCGATCGCCTTATTCATTTCCTCCGAGAGCGAGGGTGCGCATTCGTCATGGTCGCCGACTGTGATGAGGGTTGGCACTTTGATCGAGGAGAGACGCTCGCTATATTCCACTGATGCTCCCCGGCAAAATCGCCGAAAGGATTCCCATCCTGACGCGCGTGCAATGCGCCATGAGCGCAAACCCCTGCCCATCGTTACC
>JAFNAH010000123.1 GCA_017860075.1 Acidobacteriota bacterium
GATCGCGATCGCTACAGCCGCTTCTACACTCGCGACGAAACCAGCGCGTACATCGGTCCCGACGGCAGTTACCTGCTCTACTCCTCCAAGTGGTTTCCCATCAGCAAGTATCTCTCCTCCCGTTCCCAGGCCACCATCGAGGCGACGGTGCCACTCGGAACCACGGTCATCGGCGCAGGGAAACAGCTGCCCGTAATCACCAGGGGCATCACCGAAACGTTCACCTGGACCACCGACCACCCCATCCTGCCCAATTCGATCGTAGCGGGTCAGTATTTCGAAAAGCAGTTCAAGATCGGCAGCGTCACAGTCGACTGCTTCGCTTCCGAAAAGTCACTCGGTTCGATTCAGAGAAGCGCCGAGGCTCTCGGGCGGATGCTCGAGTATTTCAGGAAGGCCTTCGGCCCCTCGGCTGCCGGAGACGCGTACAGGCTCGTGGAGGTGGACGATCGCCTGTCGGTGCACTCGGGCACCCTGGGGACCATCTTCATTACTCGCAGCGAGCTGGCCATGGAACGCCCGGCTGTCAGGCAGCTCGCGCGGCGGGCTGCGAACCAGTGGTGGGGCGATTCGGTCGGCGTGCAGAGCGCCGAGGACCTGTGGCTGGTCGGCGGGCTGGACTACTTTTCCGCTGCACTATACGGCGGAGAGATCGGGGGGGCCGAGGGATTCCGCAACGAAATGGAGGAACTCGCAGTCCTCGCGCTTCGGTTTGAGAGCCGGAGCCCGGTTCGTGGCGGGTTTACCCTGGGGTATCAGACGGAACCCTATGAGTCCGTTGTCTCTGGAAAGGGCGCGTGGGTGCTCAACATGCTGCGCAGCATGCTGGGTGACAACAAGTTCAGCGAGCTGTTGCGGCGCTATGCTCATGATTACGCCGGGAAGGGAGGAACGACCGCCGGATTCCAGAAGGTCGCGGAGGAGCTCTACGGCCAGCAACTCGGGTGGTTTTTCGGTGAGTGGCTCGACAATATCGGAGTTCCGAACCTCCAGACAGACTACATTGTCTACAAGAGTGCAGGAGGATTCAGGGTTACCGGCACCGTCAAGCAGGACCGCGATCTGTTTCGCATGCCGCTTGAAATCGAGGTGCAGACGGTTGACAAGTCCGCGACATCCACCATCGAGCTGAGTGGCAAGTCCACATCCTTTGACATCTCCACATTCAGCATGCCCAAGAAGGTGATCACCGACCCGGGCTACAAGATACTCCGTGACTCCAAGGAGCTGCAGCTTGCCGTTCAGTTGTCCCTGGGCAGTGACCTGAAGGCCAAGGGGCAGTTTGTCGAGGCCATCCGGGCCTACGAGAACGCCCTCAAGATCAACCCGAGGAAGTCGCTGGCTCACTTCCGCCTGGCCGAGGTCTTCTATGACCAGGCAAATCTCCAGTCCGCCGCGAATTCCTTCCGTGATGCTCTCAACGGTGACAAAGACCCCAAATGGATCGAGGTGTGGGCCTACATCTACCTGGGGAAGATCTACGACATCCTGGGTCAGAGGCAGCGGGCCATGGCTGAGTACAACAAGGCGCTCAACACCAAGGACGACACGTTCGGCGCGCAGGAAGAAGCCAAGAAGTACCTGTCGGCTCCGTTTGTTCAGCAGCGGGGTGCCAAGGACCAGGAAACGAAGCAACCGGACTGAACCTATGGACTCCTGGGGAAAGATAGCTCAGCGGCTCCGTGTTCCCGTGGGAACGCTGCTCGGGGTTATCTTCCTGGTGTTCATGCACCCCTCGATGCGCTCGCTATGTATCGGCGGCATTGTAACTCTTGCGGGCGCGGCGACCCGGGTCTGGGCCGCGGGCCATATCGACAAGGGCAGGACGCTGGCCCAGTGCGGGCCGTATGCGCTCACCAGGAACCCCCTGTATCTCGGGTCATTTCTCATGGCTCTCGGTATCCTGTTGGCAGGCCAGGGTTACTGGTTGCTGATACCCTTCGGCCTGTTCTTCATCGTTTTCTATTATCCGGTAATGAAAGCGGAGGAACAGGAACTTCTTCAGGGGCACGGGGAGGCCTTCCTGGCCTATTCGCGCGCCGTCCCGCTGTTCTTTCCCGCCCTCCGTCCCGCTGTCGGGAGCTCCTCCAGGTTCCTCTGGTCTCGAGTCTTGAGGAATCGGGAACACCGCACGCTTATGGGCCTGGTGCTGGCCGAGGCGATCCTCATTGTCAAATTATTCGGATGAAGCATCTGTACTGGACCTGCCGTGCGCTGTAGAATGTCGGGCTTGGATTGAGTTGCGGGTGGGTTGTGCTTTCGGGAGCCTGTGGATCACCGGGGCTTATCTGCGTTACAACTCGCCGTCAGTGTGGAAATCAGTCGAGGGAGGACAGGACCTGAATGTATACGGACCAATTCTTCCGGAACGAAGGGCGAAGGAGCCTGCTGGGCAACTGGCACGGTTCGTCGGTCGCATCCCGGATCGCGGACTGGGCATGGCGGGCATTCCAGGCAGTCAGCACGCGGTTTCCTGAAGGCGAATTGCCCAGCCCGAAGTGGGCGCCGGGAAGGATCCTCAAGAGCCGCGAGCGCTCGGCTCCGCAATTGGGCTTCCCACGGATGACTGATTCTCTCTGCCCGCGCTGCGTTCCTGAAGTTCGGAACTCGATTGTCAGGGGTGAGGCCGACATGTCGCTCCTCCGCGCCACTCACCCGGGGGAGATAAAGGCTCAGCTGATCGAGGAAAACGGGCGCATCCTGATGCGCAAGATCTGCGAGAAGCACGGTCCCTTCGAGGACCTCATCTCGACGAATCCTGCCTTCACCAAACGGATCGAGTCCCTCTTTTTCGGACGCGACTTCCGCACTGCTGAGGACGAAACGGTCCACCGCCACGGATCCTCAACCATAAAGTACGGGCGCGGCGCAGTCCTGACGGTCGACCTGACAAATCGCTGCAACATGATGTGCAACCCCTGCTTCATGGACGCGAACCAGGTTGGCTACGTGCACGAACCGGGCTTCCAGGATGTCAAGGCGATCCTGGACCAGGCCGTTTCTTTCAAGCCGCGTCGGCAGATAATCGTCCTGCTTTCCGGCGGTGAACCTACTCTGTCGCCCTATTTTCTGGAGGCCGTCGCCTACGCGAAGAAGATCGGGTTCTACCGCGTGATCGCGGCGACGAACGGCATCCGCTTCGCCCAGAGTGAAGAGTTCACCCGCCAGGCCAGGGACGCCGGACTTCATGGCGCCTACCTTCAATTTGACGGAGTCACCAACGAGAAGAACGCGCACCGCGGAGTCGGCAACCTGCTGGACGTGAAGCTCCGCGCCATCGAGAACATGGCCCGGGTGGGCATGAAGACCACCCTCGTAACCACGATTGTCAACGGGATCAACAACGACGGCATCGGTGCCATCGTGGATTTCGCCGTCAGGAACGTCGACAAGGTCCAGACGATCGCGTTTCAGCCGGTGTCTTTCACCGGCCGCGATGAGGAAGTGGACGACGAAACGCGGTATGCGCAGCGGTACACCCTGTCGCAAATGGTGGAAGACCTGCGCTCGCAGCTCGGAGCCGACTGGCAGCCGATGCGCGACTGGTTCCCGCTTTCTTCCTATTCGGCCTTCACGAGCGTGATGGACATCCTGCAGGGCCCGGACGCGCCCTGGGGGTGGAGTGCCTGCAACTGCCATCCGAGCTGCGGCATCTTCAGCCTCGTGGTGGTCAATCGGCGCACGAACCAGTGGGCCCCGCTCTTCAGGTTTTTCGACTACGAGCAGTTTATCCGGGACGTGGGGCTGATAACGGATACAGCCCGCGGACGGACCCTTACCGCGGCACAGCTCGCCCTGTCGATTCTGAGAAACTTCAAGGCAGACAAGGCACCGAAGGGCTTCCCGATCTCCCAGGTCGTCAACCTGTTCAAGCCCAGCTCAGAGAGGTCCGACAGCGACCGTAACGACAGGATGAAGAACCGTTCCGAGTCCGGCGACTGGCGCGTTCTCGCCATCGAGGGGATGTGGTTCCAGGATCTCTGGACCTACGATTTCCGTCGCACGGAGATGTGCGTCATTCCCTATGGTACCCAGGAGGGCGAAATATCGTTCTGTGCCTACAACACGGGAGTCGGCTGGAGGCAGATAGTGGAGAATAACCACCGGACCGCCACCCTTGCCGAGTGGCACAAGTCCCGCGGCAGGCACGAGATCTTCGCCAAAGGCAAGGAGGTCCCGCTCGCCAGTGCCGTCCACAGCCTGGAATTGCCCGTGCTTGGAAACGGGGGATCTGCGTCCGGTTGCTGCGGGGCTTCATCCTCGGTGGCGCCCGACAAGGAGCGGGATGCCATCGTGAGCATCCGCCCCGGGGAGTGACGGCGACATTCGTTCTTTCCGTTGACGGGACACGGAAATCCGGGCCCGCCCCGGTCACCGTTCCCGGCAGCGAACTCGGTTTCCTTCCAACATGAGCCTGTCAGTATCGCAGATCGCATCAGCCCTGGGTCTGGAGTTTCAGGGGGACGGCAGTTGCGAAATCCACCGTGTTTCCAGCTGGGAATCGGCCGATCGTCACTCCCTTGTCTTCTACGAACATCGTGAGAAGGGCCCCGTCGCTGCGGCAGGCGTCAAGGCCGGTTGTCTGATTACCGAACGGGATCTTGTGCTGCCCGGCTTGACTGCCATCCTTTCCGCAAGACCCAAGCTCGATTTCGCTCGCGCCGCCGCTGTAATCGCGCCGTTGCCGCGGGGATCCGGGAACCGGCACCCGAGCGCAGTGGTCGCCCGGGATGCCGACATCGCCGCTGATGTCGACATCGGTCCCTGCTGCATCGTGGGGCGCGGTGCCGCGATTCGGGAGGGAAGCATATTGCACGCCGGCGTTGTTGTCGGTGAGGAATGCCGGATCGGCGCCTCCTGCATCCTCTATCCGAGGGTCGTGCTCTACCCGGGAGCGGTGCTGGGCGACCGGGTAGTCCTTCACGCAGGTGTCGTCGTCGGCGGTGACGGCTTCGGCTATGTTTTCGATGGCCGGACCCAGGTCAAGTTCCCGCAGGCGGGATCGGTCGTAATCGACGAGGACGTGGAGATCGGCAGTAACACTACCATCGACAGGGGTTCGCTGGGCGTTACCCATATCGCAGCCGGGGCGAAGATCGACAACCTCGTGCAGATCGCACACAACGTCCGGATCGGCAAAGGGGTGGTGATCGCCGCTCAGACCGGCATTTCGGGCAGCACGGTCATCGAGGACTACGCCGTCATCGGCGGCCAGGTGGGTCTTGGTGACCACGCACGCGTACAGAGCGGTGCAGTTATCGGCTCAAAGGCCGGCATCCTGCCCGGCAAGATCGTACGGGGCGGTGAGGTCTACTGGGGTGTCCCGGTGCGCCCCCTGAGCGAATACAAACGGCTGAATGCGCTGTTCGGTCGCCTGCCCCAAATGAAAGCGGACATTGACAAGCTGAAGGCAACCGTGGCGGCTCTCCAGGCGGAGAAGGACGCCGACAAGCCGAAACCCTGACGTCCCCGGGCGTGCAGTGCAGTTGGTTCACGAAGATCGGATGGAGTCGCAGACGGAGCTGGTCCAGGCTCGGCCACTACGACCCGGTTCACCGGACAATCACGATCAGTGCGGCGCTTGATTCGCCGGCGGTGCCCCCTATGGTTTTATCGTACCTTGTCTATCACGAGATGCTGCACGCCGTCTTTGATGTTGTTCATTCCGGCGCGCGCAGGCGTCATCATCCCCTCGCGTTTCGCGAAGCCGAGCGAGCGCATCCCGACTATGCGGAGGCGAGCAGGTTCCTGACCGAGTTCTGCCGGGGGCACAGCAAAAGGCGGCCGCGGAGGGCATGTCGATGAAATGTGTTGTATGCGGCGAAAGGAAGGGAAAACGCGCGTGTCCCGCGAAACGCGCGCTCATCTGTGCACAGTGCTGCGGTGAGAAGCGCGTGCTGGAGATCGACTGCCCGGAGAGCTGTGAGTACCTGAAGGTGGGCCGGCAGAGAGAGGCGTCCACCAACTATTCCCGGCACCTCCGGCCCTCGGATCCGGCGAAAGCGAAGAAATACCAGTATGTGCTGAGCAACCTCGAAGATGTGATTTCGAGCCTTGAGTACGTTATTGCGGAAGAGAGGCGGGCTTCACGCTATCTGACTGACAAGGTAGCCGCGGAGGCGGTTGACCTTTTCCTTCAGACCCTTCAGACCGAGGATAAAGGCGTGCTGTACGAACGGACGTCGAACAACCTCGAGGTCGAGGCGCTCAGGCGCAGATT
>JAFNAH010000606.1 GCA_017860075.1 Acidobacteriota bacterium
GCAAATGGATTTACGATGGGAATACCCGGATCACTTCGGAAAGATCGAGGAAAGTTTCTGAAGGAAGGCGTCCCGGTAATCGTAGGGGACTTTCAGGTAGCGGACTCTGGTCCCGGGGCTGAGCGTGGCCTTTCCTGAATGTGGATCGTAGTCAAATGGGACGCCTGAGGGATCGACCGGCACGGCCTTCAGATAACCTGCTCGAACGAGATCATCGAGCCTGGCCGGATATCCCCCGCGTCTTTCGGCGTATCTGCCCGCGAGGAATTCGACCGTCCAGAGCATCTCGTCGACCTGCATGCTCAGAAGGTGGTTCTTCGCGTTTTCCTTTACCTCGCGGCTCGAAGAGTTCTGGTACTGGCGCTCCCATAGAGCCCTCGCCGTCTCGACCTCGCCTCCGCGTGAAAGAGCCATGGCGGCAAGCCCCTCCATCCACGGTGGCGCGCTTCTCATGCGGCTGGTTTCGAGCCAAACCTGCCCCGCTTTCCTGAAATCCTTGAGAGCCCAGAAATAGACAAATCCCTTGTCAAAGCGCAGGCGCCAATCATCGGGATAGAAGCCGATTCCTTTGTCCAGCAACTTCAGGGACTCTTCGGGCTGCCCGGCTCCGACCGGTTCCGGCTCTGCCAGGAAGGAAGAGCCGGCGCGGTAAACGTCCATCATCTGCGGATCCAGGGTAGTCGTGATGTCGAGGAGCGCCGCCAGGTTCTTGTAGCGGACCTGCCGCCGCGCAGCTTCTTCGCGCCGACCGTAGTACTGCACCGCCCGGATCCAGTAAAGATCGGCGAGGAGGCTCTGGTAGCCGAGCGAGAGGGACTTCACGGCCGCAGGCGAGGCGAAGTAGAGCATGTCAGGATCGATAGAAGGGCTGCGCGCGAAACGCGCATCTACACGGTCCTGGACCGGCTTGATCATCGCCGAGCAGAGCAGGAAGGCGGCGGCGAAAAACCAAACCCGGTTGCGGGATGCTGTCGCGGCGAGTCCGGTCATTTGAAATCCCGTCGAGAAGTTGGGCAGCGCGTAATACAACGACTTCGCAATCCACCCCACGGTTGTGGACTTGGTCAGGGTGGCGAACTGCAGGAGATCGGCATTGAAGTGGCCGATGACCCAGAGAAACAGCGTGAAGAGCGCCGACAACGCCGGAGTCGAGAATGTCGAGAAAACGAGCGCGAGTGCGGTTGTCAGCGCCAGAGAGACGTAGATGAGGTAGACGGCGGGCAGCAGGCGCAAGAGCGTTGCCGGCTCGGTGCCGCCCTGGTACAGCAGGGTCAGTGCCACACCGACGGTCATGATCACCACGTTCACGAGCAGGGTGAAGAGCAGCCCCAGGTACTTGCCGACGATGAACTCCCACCGGTGAACCGGCTTGGCGAGAAGGGCGTACACCGTCCTCTTCTCCATCTCCTTGTAGACCAGGCTGATCCCTATGAAGACCGCGATGAGCGTGCCGAACACCGATACCGATGTGAGTCCCAGGTCGATGATCATCTTGGCCTCGAGCCCGAGCGTCAGCTGTCCCAGGGCGATCGAGCTGAGGATCATGATCAGTGCGAACAGGATCAGGTTGTACAGTATCTTGTCGCGGATGTTCTCGCGAAACGTGTTCCCTGCAATCGCCAGGATTCTCATCGGTACGTCACTCCCTCGGTGCCCCATCCTGCCCGGCACCCACTTCATGCAGGAAGTAGTCTTCCAGGGACGGGCGAACGGGGTTGACGGAGATCAGCTCCGCATCGTTTGCGAGCGCATGAGCGAGGATCTGCTGAACCTGTCTGGACGACGATGCTCTCAGGTGCAGCCTGTCGCCGATCGTCGAGAGCGTTTCGCACATGCTCCTCAAGCGGTCCGTATCCTCCGGCCTCACGCGGGTCAGGATGATTTCGTGCGCCTCTATCTTCATCGTGAGGATCTCTTCCAGTGCGCCGACAGCCTGCAGCCTTCCCTTGCGCAGAATGGCTACCCGATCGCAGAGTGCCTCGACATCCGGGAGGATGTGGGAACTGAAGAACACCGTCACCCCCTGATCCTTCATGGAAACTATCACATCCCGCACCTCTCTGCGCCCCAGGGGATCGAGCCCCGACATCGGCTCGTCGAGAAACACGACTTCAGGATCGTTGATGATCGCCTGCGCGACGCCGATGCGCTGGATCATCCCCTTCGAAAACTTGCGCAACTGGAGCCCGCCGGCTTCGGCAAGACCGACCCTCTCCAGCAGGGAACGAACCTTCTTCCCCAGCGCCGGCTGACGGATCCCGAACAGACGCCCCACATAGGTCAGCAGTTCCTCGGGGGTGAGATAGTCGTAGAAATACGGATTCTCCGGGAGGTAACCGATCCTCCTGCGCATGGCAACCGAGTCAACCGGTTCACCAAGTATGTGCGCCGATCCCGAGGTGGCCCTTAGCAGGCCCATGAGCAGCTTCAGCGTCGTGGTCTTGCCTGCGCCGTTAGGACCAAGAAAACCGAAGACATCTCCCCTGCGGACATCCAGGCTGAGATTGTCCAGGGCGCGAACGGGCCTTTTCTTCCAGAAGCCGACCCTGAAGTCTTTCGTCAGGTTCCTGATTTCGATTATATCCATGCTGGTCTTGATGATATCTTCATTCCCCGAATGCTGAAAATCGGGATTGACACCGGTGGTACCTTCACCGACTTCATCGTCATGGGACAGGGCCGGATCCGGGCCCTGAAGCTGCTGTCCACGCC
>JAFNAH010000124.1 GCA_017860075.1 Acidobacteriota bacterium
TCCACTTCGAGCTGCTGAAGTTCCGCTCTTGCCTTGGCCAGGCCCTGCTTATTCTGATCCTGCTCGTAGAAACTCTTTTGAATCTCGCGCTGAATATCCTGCTGTTTGAATCCGCTGGCCTCAGCGTAGAACTTGTTCTGCAGATCGTTGATTTTCAACTGAAGCGCCCGTGACTCATCTTCGAGATCCTTGACTCTCTTGCGCGCGTCGCCG
The DNA here is from genome assembly GCA_017860075.1 of Acidobacteriota bacterium. GTDB lineage: Bacteria > Acidobacteriota > UBA6911 > UBA6911 > UBA6911 > JACADW01. Next base: position 214 of record JAFNAH010000124.1, read on the forward strand.
AGAGTCTGCCGCCAGAAGGTCTCAGTCCTTCCGAAGAGGTCCTTCGGTTCATCGTCTGCCTGCTTGTCCGGCTTGGGCTTCACGTCCGCGGGAGTAACCGCCTTGTCGGGCTGCTTGCCGTCCGCGGGCTCGCTTTCCGCCGTCCCGGCGTCCTTGGCCCCGACGTTATTGGTAATCACCTTCGTATCCGCCGTGACCTTTGCCCTGCGCTCCTTTTCCTGCCGGGCCAGATCCGCCAGAGATTGGGCTGGCAGCTCTGCCGCCGCAGTCATGGTGAATACAAACGTCAGTGCGATAAGTAACCTTTTCATACTCGATCCTCATGTCTGGCGAGCGCCAGGTCTTGCCGTCCGGTGCGAACCCGGCCGGGGACCGGGACACCTATTGACGGTTCACCAGCTGAATGTCGCTGGACTGCTGCATCCCGAATATCCGTTGGGTCTGCGGGTCCCGCAGCGTTGAGCTTGCTGTCAGCGTAACCCTGACCTTGCGAACATTCGCCCCGACGTTGGTTGCTGATCCGTTGGCGTCGAAGTACTGCATGTTGAACGCCGAGATATAGTTCGCGATGGCCTGCCCCGTCCCGGCGCCGGGCGCAAGCTCGACCGACCGGTCGGTTGCGTTGTAACGGATTTCGACATCCTCGCCGGCATCGGCGAGATCGCCGTCGGGATCCCCTTTATCCGGGCTCCCACTCGCCGCAGCGGAACCGGTCAGGTCCGCTCGAACCCGCAAGCGGGTGGAACTGGTAATCTCGAGCCCGACGACGCCCGTCTGGAGCGGGTCATTGCCCGCCTGCCTGACGACGCGCTCGATGGTGTCCATGGCTGTGCGCGCATTATCCATTACGGCCTGCACCTCCGCCTGGTAACTTGCGGCGCGCTGTGTTTGAGACAACATGGCGAAGACCGCACTTGCCACGACAAGCAGGATCATTGTGGACAGCAGGAACTCCACGAGACTGAAGCCGGTTTCCTGATGCGGCAGGCGGCCGGAGAGACTGCGACTCTGTTTCATAGTTGTTGCCCCAATACTCATTGAGCGCGGGGACCGAAGATGGACGAAATGCTGATGACTTTGTTCAGGCCGATCCGGTTGTTGGTCGTATCGGCTCCCCGGATTGGTGTGACGGTGACGCGCACCAGTTTTGCCTGAAGCACCTTCCCGGCTCTCGGATCCGGCACGGTGCTCACCGTCCACTGGACCCTGAACCGATTCAGGGCAGTGCCCGTATTGGGATTCGTGACCTGCACCGTTTCCGGGCCGTGGTCACCGTCAGTGAGGCTCGCGTCAAGACGATTGCGCCGGTAGACGTCCGCGAGAAATTCCAGCTTGTCCGAAGCGACCGTAGCTGCTGCCCCCTTGGACCTTGCCAGCGACGCTGATCCCATCGCCACATACATAAGCTGACCGGCCGAGAGAAGGCCGACGGTCATGATGACCAGGGCGATCAGCATTTCAATGAGCGTAAAGCCCGCCGCTGAAGTTACGAATCGCGTCCGGACCTTGCGCCCGGTGCTTCCAGACTTGTTTCGGTGAGTCATAATCGAACCTTCGGTCGATCTCCGCTGAATGGGGATGAGTGCGGACTCCCGCCTTGTCTATATCGGCATGCCGATCGCCGGGGATTAGCAGATCCCGAAGCGGTGCGCGCGGGCATCCGCACCGAGAGGCTTTCTCGCCCGGACCGGGCCGGAACGGCACTTCCGGCCACGGTTGACTTATCGACAGAAACTTGTCCCGGGGGACATGAATCTTGATTTGGCAGATTCCTTGGCTTACCTTTCAAGTTCTTCTCCACGCTCATCTTCGATCGTTTGACACAGCACCGGGGACCCATGGAGACAACAGAAGCAATCCGGAGGGTAATCGAAGGCCGGCATCTGTCGCGCGATGAGGCCGAGTCGGTAATGCGCGGGATAATGAGCGGAGCCTCGACAGATGCGCAGATCGCCGCGTTTCTGACTGCCTTGAGGATGAAAGGTGAAACGGTCGAAGAGTTGACCGGCTTTGCCCTGGTCATGAGGGAGAAGGCCGCCCGCGTTCGTCCGCGGGCGGATGTCGCCGCGGCACTTTCCGGCACAGATCGTGAAATGCTCGTCGACACCTGCGGAACCGGAGGCGATGCAACCGGCACCTTCAACATCTCGACCGCCACCGCGTTCGTGATTGCCGGCGCCGGCATCCGGGTGGCAAAGCACGGCAACCGCAGTGTCTCGAGCCCGTGTGGAAGCGCTGACGTGGTGGAGGCTCTGGGCATCCGCATAGACCTGTCCGCCGAATCCGTGGCACGCTGCATCGACGAAACCGGCATCGGGTTTCTCTACGCCCCGCTGCTTCACGATGCCATGCGCTACGTCATGCTCGCGCGCCGCGAAATGAGGATCCGCACCGTTTTCAATCTCCTGGGCCCCCTGTGCAATCCTGCCGGCGCCAATGCCCAGGTCCTTGGGGTCTACAGTGAGCGCCTGACCGAGACGATGGCCCAGGTACTTTGCGACCTGGGCGCACGTCGGGCTCTCGTCGTCCACGGCTCGGACGGGCTGGACGAGGTTACCATCACCGGCGAGAGCAAGATCTCCGAGGTTCGGGACGGCAACATCCGCACCTACTATGTCACGCCGGAGGATTTCGGCCTGCAGCGTGCCCCGCTGGCGCAGATCCAGGGCGGAGATGCAACCCGGAACGCCGAAATTATCCGGAACGTGCTTTCCGGAGTCCCCGGCGCCAGAAGGGACGTCGTGCTACTCAACGCATCGGCCGGTCTGGTTGCCGGTGGCAAGTCTGAAAGCATGCGCCAGGCTATCGCTCTGGCGCGCTCCTCCATCGACTCGGGGGAAGCTCTCAGAAGGCTCGACCAGCTGGCTCGCCTGACCCGCGAGCTGAGTCCGTCAAAGTAGGCGGCCGCGTGTTGGGCCTCGGCGACGAGGTCGAAATCGGGCTCGAGATCGGCCGGCCGGTTCGGTATCCGAGCCTGCCGACCGAGGATGACCTCGGATGCCTGCACCGATTGCGATCTGGGGCCGATGCGGGTCCCGACATCGGGAGGCTACAACTTTTCGACCCTGATCCGGCCCGCCGGGCTCACCACGACTCGAAACGAACCTGCGCCGTTGTTTAGCACGTAACTGCCCGCAGGTGCAGCATTCCCGCGGGGAAAGAAGCGCAGTGGTTTGGAGGGAGCGCTGACAATCCGCACCCCCCTCGGCATATAGTGCACACGCTCACCGTAGACACTCCCGGCTTCCGTGTCCCTCCACGCGGCGACGGTCCCCTCAGCGTTGACTTCCAGCATCAGGGAGGCATTCGCCGAGATCGAGTGGAAGCGTCCCCACTGAAGCGTCGTCTCCATGAGGCAGGTGCCTGTCCAGAGGGCCCAAGCCTGATTTCGTCGCTCGTCACGTCCCGATCGTCTCAGGGCGGTGACGATCCTCCCGACTATCTAACGGTGCCGGGTGGATTGTGAGCGAAAAAACCTGCAAGGTTCGGGGATCAGCGCGGGCCGGCGTACCAGCCGAGGAAAGATGCGCCGAAGAAGAGCACGGCTGCGGCACCGGTCCCAAGGAAGGTGCCGAAGGCGAGCTTGTGCTGGAGGTTCTTGCCCTTGAACATGATCAGGAAGAGCCCGATGATGCTTCCCGCGAAGGAACCGGCAAATATCGTGAGCAGGGCTGAACGCCAGCCGAGGAATGCTCCGACCATCGCCATCATTTTCACATCGCCCATGCCCAGCCCGGCGCGCCTGCGCACCAATTGGTAGGCGAACCCGACAACCAGAAGGATGCCGCCGCCTATCAGGGCCCCCAGCACCGATCCAACCCAGGGCAGGAGCGTTTCATATCCATCCGGATTCAGCGCAGACGCTGCGGCCACCGAAAGAAAATCGCGGGATGTGCCTTCGGCCTGCCAGGGGCTGAGCAGAATCCCGGCGATCGTCCCGGGGATGGTCACGACGTTCGGAAGGATCTGGTGTTGGTAATCGACGAACACCAGGATCACCAGCAGCGCGAGAAACAGCGAATATACAAAAGTGGGCGGCGTGAAAGCCCATTCGGCGGCGCAGGCATAGAACAGGAGACCTGTTGCCAGTTCGACCACCGGGTACTGAAGTGAGATGGATTCGCCGCACGACCGGCACCGGCCGTGCAGCAGCAGGTAAGACAACAGCGGGACGTTGTCATGGGGACGGATGGCCGCACCGCAGCCCGGGCAGTGCGATCGTGGGGACACGACCGACTCTCCCCTGGGTATCCTGCAGATGCAGACATTCAGAAAGCTGCCGACGACCAACCCGAACGCGAAGTAGAACCCGTGCAAGATTGACATGGCCCTACTCTAGGGGAATCGCGCCGGACAGGCAAGCCCGCACTCCGCTCGGTGACATGGGCGGAGTGCGGACGAGCCCCCTGGCCCTGATGCTTTGGGCGGGTTACTTGAGGGTGGCGACGTTCTGCGAGCTGGTCCTGGCGATCTCGAAATCATTGGCCTCCAGGAGCGTATACATCGCTTTCTGGAGCCCGATGATCGACTGCTGGTAGGCGATCATCGCCTGCAATTCCACGCCCTGCGCCTGCGAGAGGCCTCGCTGACGGTCGAGTACACGGAAATTTTCGCTCAGCCCCGCCTGGAAACGCTTTTCCTCACCGATGAGCTGTTCCTGCGCGAGCTCGCGTGCGATGCGAGCCGTGTCGACACGCTTCTTGTTTGTCTCGATGGCCTGAACTGCGTTTCTGATGTCCGTCTGGATCTGCTGCTCGGTGACCCTGCGGTTCATCATCACCTGGCGGTTCTGGATCTTGACCTGGGCGAGTTGCGAGTCGAGGGCCGTGTTCCGAAGCGGGATCTGAATATTGAAGCCTGCGAACCAGTTTATGTAGCCCTCTGAGAACAGCACCTTGTAGGAGTGAAAGGGGCCCCCTACCAGGTAGTCGGGAATTGTCGGCTGACCGTTGGGACCGAACGTCTGAGGACCGGCCACGCCGACGGACCCGAATTGACCTACCAGGTCCACCTGCCACCTGCGCTGGCTCTTGTACATGGCATAGGTAATATCGTTTTCCTGCATCCTGAGGCTCAACTGCTCCAGTTCAGGGCGGTTGGCGAGCGCAGTGTCGATCGCCTGCTGAAGTTCGACTTTGTACTCCTTGAACTCCGGTTTGTCGGTGGGAACAATCACCTGCTGCCATATGTCGGCGTTGCGGTCGCTCGAAATGAGGTTACGCAGGCTGTTCTCGGCATTGATAATCAGCTCTTCGGAGGAAATCAGGTCGACCTCGCGGCTGGCCAGTTCGGCCTGCGCCTCGGTGATGCTGATCGGTGCCAGGGTCCCGATTTCCACCTTCTTTCTGTTGTCACGAAGGCTTATCTGGGCGAGCCTGACCGATTCCCGGTTGATCTCGTAGTTCCGGATTGCGCCCACCAGGTTCCAGTAGAGCGTCTGGATATTGGCGATCGTGGTGGTCACATTCTGCCTGAAGGTGCTGTCGTTGAGCTTCAGGTCGAGGTTCGCAAGCTTGATCGTCGCCCGGTTCGCATCGATGCGGAAATTGCGAAACAGCGGCTGCGTGAACTGCAGCGCTGCGCTGGAGTTGTACTGGGGGCTGAAAAGGGCGAAGGCCTGGTTGGTCTGCTGGCGGTTGGCGTTGATAAATGCCGAAAAGGTACCGCCCGTACGAAAACTCTGTGAATACGACGCATTCCATCGCGCCGAGCCCACTTCGTTGAACGGGGCACTGGCCGCCGTCGCGAGGTTCGTGTTGGGCGACCTGCTGTTCTGTGCTCCGAGCGTGAACGAAAACACCGGGTCGTACGGCCCGAACGCCTGGCGCACGCGCAGTTCGTAAAGCTCCTCGTTTGTGTCCGAGATCGCTATATTCAGGTTGCTCTGCAGCGCGAGCTTGGTCACATCCTTCAAGGACATGCGCAGCGCCGTCCCGTTCTTCTCCGCTGCCTCGGTCGGACTCAAGGGGAGAGGGGGCAGGTCTGAAGTCGCCTGAGTTGTTGCAGACTCCTGGGTCTGCGACGCTGCCTGGGGGGCACCGTTCAGGTTGACTGTGAGGCAAAGCAACGCCAGTCCGAATGCGGTTCTTCCAGAGTACGCCCGCAGGCCCGAAGCGGATGAAAAGATCATGTTTTGCTCCTCTGATGCACTGTCGCTAAGGATTTAGCAAAAATACAACAACAGAATACGATAACTGCGCCCAAAATGTTTCAGATTTGGCAGCTTGCAGCGGCGCGGCCCGGGCCATTCATGATACGTGTCGTTGCGGCGGAGTTCAAAAAGAAAGAGCCGGCTTCGGCACGCGCCGAAACCGGCTCTGAGACTCGACTGCTACGCCGCCCCGGGCCTGATCATCAGTCCTGCGGGGGAGGAGTCGGCGGGGTGTCGCCAGGTCGTTTGAGTGTGGGCCTCTTCTTCTCCTGCTGCCCATCGTCGCCGGTGCCCGAAGTGTCCCCTCCGTCCGATCCGTCGTCGGTGTTGGTCCGGCGTTTCAGGGTCGGCTTCTTCTGGTCGGTCGCCCCGGCAGTGGCTTCTGCCCTCTGGGCATTGTCGATGGCCTGCAGCCGCGCTTTCACACGGCTGAATTCGGACGTGTCTAGAACGTAGTTGTCCTTCTCCGGCAAACACCGCTGATCGTCGAGCGCCGAGGCGATCCGGTTCAACGTGTAGGGATGGGTTCTGAAGAAGCCCGCCAACTTGCCAGGCTTTGATTTTTCCTGCTCCTGGAGCTTCTCAAAGAAACTCACGAAGGAATTCGGATCGTAGCCGCTGTTCCAGAGGTATTGGAGCCCCAGCGTGTCGGCTTCGCGTTCCGATTCGCGTGTGACACCGAGCAACTCCAGGTTAATGCCGAGCCCGAGGCCGTTCTGGATCGCCATCTGGGTCCAGTATCCTCCGATGAAGAGGGCCGGTATGGCGGCAAGCTGCAGGTACTGGGCTTTCGACATCCGCTCCGTGGCGTGGCGCGCCGTGACGTGCGCTATTTCGTGACTCATGACACCAGCCAGTTCGGCTTCGTTATCCGCGGCGAGCAACAGACCCTTGTTTACGTAGAAATATCCGCCGGGGAAGGCGAACGCGTTCACTTCGTCCGTGTCGACGACCTTGATGTGAAAAGGGACTTTGGCGTCGGAGTGCTTCACGATGTTCTGGCCGACCCGGTCCACGTAGTCACTGACCACCGGGTCGTCGATCAAGCGTGCCGTCTGCTCGAACTGAGCGGCGACCTGGGCTCCGAGCGCGATCTCCCGCTCGAACGAGACGAAATTCGGAAGTATTCCCCAGATCTTGCCCGACACGCTCCGGTTCCCGATGTTCTGAATGTCCCCGTGCTTCGCGCAGTCAGAACCGTACACCCAAGCCGTGGTGCTGAGAGCACACGTCAAGGCAATCGTTTTGATCAAATGCGACATCGCGACCTTCCTCATGCCGCCCCCTTCAGGAGATGTTGTTTTCACCGCCCAGGATCGGTATGCTTCGAGTCCTGTGCACACAATACTTCGCTTGCCGACTCCTGAACACAGAATAAGACGTTCCCGGCACTTAAATGTTTCAGTCAAATTCTAGGCCCGGGGACCGCAGGCTGTCAAACTGCTCAGGTGATCGGCGGGCTGCCGGACCCTGAGCAGGGGGGCCTTGCCGGGCTACAGGGGGGGTGAACGCGGGTCCCGGACGCAGAACCGGGACAGATTTGCAGCAGATGCCTTAGGATCGGGGCCGCCATGAAGATACTGACCGCGAGGCAAATGGCAGAGGTTGATCGCCTGTCGACCGAACTGTTCAAAATCCCCTCCCTGCTGCTCATGGAGAACGCCGGCCGGGCGGTGGTCGAGGGGATTTTTCGCACAACACCCGGCGCAATGGACGGGCCGGTGCAGATATTCTGCGGCAGAGGGAACAACGGCGGCGATGGCCTGGTTGCGGCCCGGCACCTCGCGGTCGGAGGAGCGAAGCCGCAGGTATTCCTGCTTGCAGATCCGGTCTCCTATAAGGGAGACGCGCTCGCCAACTGGGAGATAGTTCATACCATGGGGATCCCGGTGCGCATGCTCGGGACAGTTGCCGAAATGCGCAGGGAACTCCGGAACCTCAGGCCCGCTCAGGTCATCGTTGACGCGCTGTTCGGCACCGGGCTATCAAAGCCCATCGGTCCCGATTGCCGACCTGTCGTATCCTGGATGAACAGGGCCTGCGCCGATTCGTCGGTCGTGTCCGTCGACATCCCGTCCGGACTCTTCGCCGATTCGGCGCTGGTTCCGGGACCGGTCGTCAGGGCTCGCCTGACCGTCACGTTCGCTGCCCCAAAGCCGGCTTTGGTGCTGGCTCCGGCAGCCGAATGGGCTGGAAGGGTGTTGGTGGCGCCGATCGGCACGCCACCGGCGCTGCTCGAGAACCCGGAATACCGTACCGATTTGATCGATCGAAACATGGTGCGGGGAGTGTTGCCTCCCCGCCCGCGGGACAGCCACAAGGGGGCGTACGGTCATGTTTTCGTTGTCGCCGGATCGGCAGGGAAGAGCGGTGCGGCTGTCATGACCGGGCGAGCCGCGTTGCGCTCCGGGGCCGGACTTGTGACGCTCCTTTTGCCCTCCGGCCTTCAGCCGGAGATCACTGCACGCGTGCCCGAGC
>JAFNAH010000125.1 GCA_017860075.1 Acidobacteriota bacterium
GGTCGCGCTCCTCACTGCACCGGGGAATCCGCGCAGCTGGTGGAGCCGGACGTCATAGGGTTTCAGGTTGGCGCACAGTGACTCGAGTGTCATGGCACAGGCAATCTCAGCCTGCCTCAGCCAGCGATCGATGTCGTAAAGCTGAAGGGCGCTCATGGCGGTAAGCAGGTTGGAGCCGTTGATGGTCGCCAGTCCGTCGCGTGCCTGGAGTCCCGGGACCGGGATTCCGGCGCGGGTCATGGCCTCCATCCCGGGCAACCGCTCGCCGTTGTGAAAGGCCTCCCCCTCGCCCATCAGCAGCAACGCGATCTGCGACATCGGAGCCAGGTCACCGCTCGCCCCCACGGAACCCTTCCGGCACACTACGGGTGTGACACCCTTGTTCAGCATGTCCACCAGCGTGTGGGTGATGTCGGGGCGGCAGCCGGAGTACCCTCGCGAGTGCACGTTGATCCGGCTGGCAATCGCCGCACGCACCTGCTCGACGGGCACAGGATCGCCGATGCCGGCGGCGTGGTTGTAGATCAGGAATCTCTGGAACTGCTTTACCTGTTCGTCATTCAGGACCGTACATGATTTCGTGCGACCGGATCTTCTCCTCGAGCATTCCGCGGCACCTCTCGATGCGCTCCAGGGCCTGCGGGTGAAGCTCGACTCGCTCCCCGTATCTTGCGATCTGCACGAGCTTTTCAACAGCCAAAGAGGATCCATCCAGGATGATGGCCATGCCTTCGCGTCCTTTCAGAGCGTTTATCCTGCCGTTGCTCGGGCCCCGACAGGCTTCATGTCCGCCAATCCATCCGTGCGGACCTTAAATCCTATTCCTGCGCGGGGCGTTTCGCAAAGCTTCAGTAGTAAACCCAATATTTGGATTCGAGTCTCCTGTGTCACGGGCTTCAGCTCACGAGGCGAGCTGTCACTGCGCCGTATTTCATAGAGACTCGAGGCTGTCTGGCAGGTGATGCCTCCCCGAGCTGAAGCGCGGGCCCGGACTTCGACTTTGGGGGTCGATTGCGCGCCCGGGCTGCAGAGGTTGGTAAAGGTCTAAGGTCACCCGGGCAGGAGGTCACCTTGCTCCGAAGGTATCGCAGACTTGCGGATCTCCCGTCTGCAGGCCGCGGCGGAACCACTGGGCGCGCATTTCGGAAGAACCGTGCGTCCAGGTCTCCGGTGTTACATCGCCTTGGGACCGCCGCTGCAGCGTGTCGTCGCCGATCGCGGCCGCGGCTGCAAGTCCTTCCTCCACGTCCCCGGGATCGAGCAGTCGGCGATCCCGATTTGCCGTGTAACCCCACACACCGGCGAAACAGTCGGCCTGCAGTTCGAGGCGTACCGACAGTGCGTTGACCTCTTCTTCCGAGCGGGCACGCTCCTGGAGGGCCCGGACACGGTCCGATATGCCAAGCAGGTTCTGCACGTGGTGACCGACCTCGTGCGCGATCACATATGCCTGCGCAAAATCCCCGGGAGCGCCGAAACGGCGGTCGAGTTCATCGAAGAACGCCAGGTCCAGGTAGAGCTTGTGATCCCCGGGGCAATAGAAGGGGCCGGATGCCGACGAAGCATACCCGCAGGCCGAAGCGACAGCGCGCGAAAAGAGGACCAACTTCGGTTCTTCGTAACGGCCTCCCGTCTCACTGAAAATCCTGTTCCAGGTATCCTCGGTATCCGCGAGGACCACGGCGGCGAATTTGCCCAGTTCGTCCTGCGGTTGTCCGGCAGGCGCGGCCCGATCCTCCGCCGTGGGAGCCGACTGCTGCAGGCCGCCAAGAAGGCTGAGCAACTGTTGCGGATCCGCCCCGAACAGCCAGGCCAGAATCAACACTACCAAAAAGCCGCCGCATCCGATGCCCGCCCCACCTCGCATGGAGAATCTGCCGCGTTGATCTTCTACGTTCGTGCTTTCCCGACGGCCTGACCAGCGCATCTGCGCCTCCGCTAGTTGTATTGGTGCATGGTGAGATGATACGAGGGCGGCATGCCATGGTCAACAAGTGCGCGTTGACCGTTTGCTCTGCGAGGGTGGGTTGCAGGCGGCTGGGTGCGCAATCGCCGGAGCATCACCTGCTGAAGTTCGGCAGTACCGGTACAAGCAGAGCAAGCCAGTGCAGGAGCAGCGGGGGCAGTAGGCTGTGGGAACGTTGCCGCGCCAGGCCGCACACCACGGCAAGAAGCAGCACGCCGACCAGGACATACAGGCTGCCGGGCCAGACGAATCCGCTGTAGGGGAATCCTGCCCAGAAAACGTACAACAAGGCCGGCAACGCGACCGGCCAGGACATCAGCCAGCGACCCTGGTGCCTTGAACGGGGAAAGCCCTGGGAGAGTATTCCCTGAACCAACCCTCGGAACAACAGCTCGACCGCGCCGGCAAGAATCAGGACGAGGGCCATCTGATCCCACGCCAGCCCGAGAAGCTGATTCGGCCCCTGAGTCAGCGCGTCAGGGAAACGAGCTCCTCCGACCAGGCTTGCAAGCAGTGCGAATGGAAGCAGGATCAACCAATCGATTCCGGAGGGAAGCCGGAATCCGAAAAGGCGGGGCGCCGACCGTGCCCTGAGAAGCAGCAGGGCGAGGCTCAGTACCCCGAAGACTTCGGCGAACCGCCAGCTTCGATCCTGAAGGGCAAGGGAGATCGATGCGAACCCCGGTTTTCGGTCTCCCTGCGTGAAAAGGGCGATCGCTGCCGAGACCGGTACCGCGGCGCTTGCCAGCAGGGCTTCGAGCAATGCCAATGCCTGCTGGGATTGCGACGGCCGGCGGTATGCCTTCCCGCAGATATCCGCGATCTCTTCCGCCGTCAGGCGCGTGCCGGTAGCGCGCGGAGAACCGCCTATCTCATCGGACCCGCCCCACCGGTTCTCCGGCCGGAAGCCGCCCACGGCCGGATCCAGCAGGTTCAGATGGTCATAGATTCTGTCGAGGCTGAGCGGGAGGGAAGGGTCTACCTTCCGAAGCGTGTAGTTCTGGGGATCCTTCCGCAGGATAACGATGCCCAGGCGATCGCCGTGGAGCCTGCGCAGGTGGCGCTCTACCTCATAGACCCCCTCCTTAGAGGCGCAGGCTACAGCCAGCCAGCGCTCCGCAACTTCGGCGCGGGCCAGTTCCCTGACATCCAGATCCAAAGAGCCCTCAAAGTGATGCGGCGAATACACGAGAGCGTCCACGGACCTCAAAATGTCCGCGGTATACTCGAGGAAATCGATTTCGAGCCATTGCCCGTCCCTCTTCAGTGCCAGCTCGCGCCGCCTCAATTGCTCCACGCGGGCAAGCATCGACTCCTGCTGCTCCTCGGGCAGCCCGCTCATTTCCAGCATCTCAAGGCCCAGCGCATCGATCGTTCCCTGGAGACGCAACAGGGGCAGGACCCTGCTGCGGATTTCGGGATCTTCGTCATTGAGCCGGATATGATTCAGCAGCACCCAGATCGCGAGGATGGTGTCCAGGTCGGGCTCGTTTGCAAACACGGCCCAGTCGCGTTCCCGAAGGTTGAGCCGCCTGCGAACCATGACCATAGCCTGTTCGCAGGTTGCGAGCGTGAAAGCCCGGACGCACCCGACATGGTGGTCCAGGTTGTAGACTTGCCTCTCGGCATCGACGAACGGCTCTGCCTGTGCGGCTCCGTCCAGGTAAATCGTTCCCGGTGCCGCCCGGTGCGCGGCGGCTGCGGTTACGGTGTATCCCCGTTCCACTCGCACGGAAAGTGCCGGCGCCTCCGTGCAGGTGAGCACACGGACCTTCGCCGTCTCCTGGATCGCGTAGCGATCCGGCAGATTGTTTCCCGAGCCCGGGGTTTCTCGTGAAGAGTCTTCCATCTGGTCGGGGCGCGGAGCTTCCGTCATGTTTGCCTCGTCGTCTTCCACTCCTTCGCGCTCGACAACCCGCTCGGGATCATACCCATCCCAGCAGGGCGACATGGATAAATTCTAGCAAAAAAAGACCCTTAGGTTGCCAGGCTATTTGCGTGCCTCATCGAAGACCCTCCTCGTTCCGAGCATGAGGCCGGAAGGGCCAGGCAGGCGCACAGGCTCGGTTGACAGAACCCGGCCTGGTTCAACCGATCTCGCTAATTTGGGGGTTCGAACTGAATCGTGGCCTTTGAGGCGAAGCGCTTGTAGTCGCTGTAGGTGATCGTCTCCTCGATGTGGACGTTGTCCCGCTGGAAATGAAGCACGCTGTCAGCATGGGTCCAAACCGGAAACCAGTACTTGTTGTCGATTATCTGGCGAATCGTCTCGAACTGGGGGAATTGTGAGTTCTTCTTCTGGGGCACCGGCCTACCGACTGTGCGCACCACCTGCAGGTCCTGATCGTCGACCCAGATTCTCCCTTCGAAATAAAACCTGCCCGCTTTAATGCTCTTTGGCTTCACGGAGAACACGTAGCAGTCGAGTTCGTCGATCTTTTCCTTGCCGTCGTAGTTGAGGTCGTAGAGCGGCAGATCCTTTTCGGTCAGCGCAAACGGCTGAAGGTTGTCGATGACCTCTTCGTCGTCCCTGGTGAAGATGACGCTGCGCAAGTCCCCCGCTCTCCTCACTATCTGGACATCCCGCCGGCCATCATCCAGGAACACGATATCGGAGATGATCGTCATCTTCTCCTGCCGCGGTGCCCCGTTGACCTCGAGCACACGGACGTCGGCAACCTGGTGGTAGGTGTACTCCTTCCAAGCTTCGTAGAACTCCGTCTCCTTCGCCGAAAACGCGCGAATGATTTGCTGCGGGTCCAGGCTGCTCCCGGCCGGCTCGGAAGCCCGGGGCTCGGTCGTAGTCGGAGATTGAGTCTGGGAGGACGTTGCCTGACCGGACACCTGCGGCCAGGCCGGCCCCGAAAAACCGATGATGAAGATGCAAACCGGCAAAACCGCTCGCGTCACCTGGCTACCCTCCTGCTGGAAAAACGCACCCGCACCAGAAGAGTATCACCCCAGAGCTGCAGGCCGGGGAAAAGAATCGGCCGGCATTCGGCAGGACCGGCTCGAATTGCTGCGCGTGTATGGCCGGCGTTGAAAGGGGCCTGCGGCATCGCTATACTTCCTGCTCGCACCTTGTGTGCGCTCGGAGCTAATGATGAAACGACTACTTCCTGTTCTGCTCGCGATTCTCGCGCTGGGGCTTGTTGCGCTGCAGGCGGCGGAGAAGACTGCCGTCATCGCGTTTGACGGCATCACCAAGGATTTCGGAACTGTCACGGAAGGTGAACGCCTCAAGTACGTCTTCACATTCAAGAACAAAGGTGATGCCACCCTGGAGATCCTGAAGGTCGAACCTTCCTGAGGGTGCACCGCAGCTTTGCTGTCAGCAAAGCAGATAGCTCCTGGTGGGTCCGGCAGGATCGAAGTAGCCGTAAACACGCAGGGACAGACGGCGATTCACAAGTCCGTTGTAGTGGTCACAAACGACCCCAAACAACCGCAGATTTCTTTGAGCCTTACCGGCATGGTCATACCCGAGTTCGGCCTTTCCGAACGGTTCATCTATTTCGGCAGCGTGCCTCCAGGCAAGGAAATCGTCAAGGAACTGCTGATAACGATTCCGCCCGAGAAATCAGTGAAGGTCCTGAGCGCCGAATCCACAGATCAATACGTTGCTGTGAAGCTGGAATCGGTGCCGGGCAGCGACGGCAAGAAGACGAAACTGATTGCTACTCAGAAGTCCGACACAAAGCCCGGCTATCACTTCGGAACGGTGGTGATCAAGACGAGCAGCCCCCTGACGCCGGAGCTGAGAATCCCGGTTCGCGGCAACGTAACAGCCGCGTCGCAGTGACCGCGCGGGTTCAGCAGCCCTGCGGATCCGGTCAGCGGGGGGCGGATCCCTACAGGAATGCCTTCAAGAGCGCGGTCTGCAGGCTTTTGAGATTCGTGTTGACCTTGGCCAGCTCGGCGATCTTCTCCTCGAGTGTGCGCAGCAGCTGGGCACACGGATTGACTGGGGCTGTATCTCCTTGAAACGTCCCAGGAAGGTGATGCCGTCCATTTCCGGCATGAGATAGTCCGATATCACCAGGTCGACCGGCCGCGTGCGTGCGCTTTCCAGCGCCTCCCTTGCGGATGAGTGGACAATCACCTCGTATTCGGTCTGAAGTCGGAAGAGGTTGCGCAGCGAGGTCAGCACCATCTCTTCGTCATCGAGAATCAGGAGTGACGGTCGGGGGGTGTCAGTGTTCATTCGTCTTCCTTTCCCCGGTTGTGCGCACCGGCAATACTATGGTGAATGTGGCGCCGCGGCCGGCCCCGCCATCCAATTCAATTCTGCCGCCGTGAGACTGCACTATCCTGTTGCTGATGGACAAACCCAGTCCCGTGCCTTCTCCGGCCTTCTTGGTGGTGAATCCCGAGTCGAACACTCTCGAGACCAGCTCGGTCGGGATCCCGCTTCCGCTGTCTGAGATTGATATCCTGACCATGTCCCGGTCGCGGGACGTCCTGATCCGGATTTCTCCCGGTCCCGTGATTGCCTGGGCGGCGTTGACGAGCAGGTTCATGAAGACCTGGTTCAGCTGGTCCGGGTAACATTCGATTTCGGGAAGGTCGCCATACTCTTTGACAACCTTGATCCTGCCCTTCAATTCGTGAGCGACGAGAGCGAGAGTGCTTTCGATGACCGCGTGCAAGTCGGCTTTCTGCATGCGCAGGTCGTCATGGCGCGCAAACCCGCGCAGGGCGCCGACGAGCCTGAGGATCCTGTCGCAGGCAAGCCTGCTCGTGCGCAGCGACTCGGCCGCTATGGAGAGCGCTTCCTCGAATCGCCGGCGGGCGGGAGAGGACTCATCAGGGAACTCGGATACGATCAGTCCGCTCAGTTTCTGCAAAACCAGCGCAATGGTGTCCGTGTTGCTGCTGACGCTTGCCAGCGGGGTATTCATCTCGTGGGCGATGCCTGCGACCAGGTTGCCCAGCTCGGCCATCTTTTCGGCCTGGGCGAGCCGCGCTCTGGATTCGCGCAGAAGGCCCTCGACTTCGTCCAGCCTGCCGGGCAGGTTGCTTCCGTCCCCCGGGAGGGGCACTTCTTTCCCACCCCCCCTCGTGGACACCGGCTGATTGCGCCGGTCCGGCCGATGATCCCCGTCACCCTGCATGCTATGTTCCTACGGCGGTGGCCAGTCCCCTGATGCGCAGGACGAGATGTTTGAAGAGTCCCTGAATGATGTCGACGTGATCTGTCAGCACGTCATAGAAATCGTCGCGGGATATGAACAATATCCGCGATTCCTCGAGGGTTGTGGCGGTGGCTATCCGCGGCTCATCGTCAAAGAGCGCCCAGACTCCAAACGAACCGTTGGCCCCGATGCGGTCGATTTCTTCCTGTCCTCGCCGCATTGCCACAGAACCTGAGACTACGACGTAGAGACCGTCGGGAGCGTCATTCTCCCGGTAGAGAACCTGCCCGGGGCCGACGACGTTCTCTTCGGCCAGAGCCGCAAAAAAGGACACCTGCTCGGCCGTGACGTGCGAAAAGAGGTCGATGTTCTGCAACAGAAGAACCCTTTCGATGATCGTCAACATGGCGTCTTGCACCTGCCGTTTCCCACGCCGATATAGGGCGGTCCACCGTTGCGCTCTAGCATACACAGGCACGAGCGAGGGTAGGTAGACAAAAATCAGATCGGCGGACAAAGTGACGTGCCGATCGCCGGAAAAGTAGTAAGCTCTTGGCAGGCACTTGCAGGACCCGATGTGCGAAAACTGATTTCAAAGGAGACTCCGGTGACCATGCGGAACAGGCTCTCAGTCGCTGTCTGCGCATTGACTGCGCTTTTATCGGTTCTGCCGCTGTCGCCAGCTGCGTCGGCGCGCGGGATCGCCCAGCAATATCAGCCCGAGGTGGGCCAGGAGGGCAAGGATGTGGTGTGGGTGCCTACGCCCGAGACCCTCGTCGCGAAGATGCTCGACCTGGCGAAGGTTACGCCCGATGATTATGTTATGGACCTGGGTTCGGGGGATGGGAGGATCGTGATCGCGGCCGCCAAGCGCGGAGCGAGAGCTACTGGTATCGAGTACAATCCTGACATGGTGGCGCTCTCCAGGCTCAACGCCGAGAAGGCAGGCGTCTCCGGCAAAGCAAGCTTCACGCAGGCCGACATCTTCCAGGCCGACCTCAGCCAGGCCACGGTGCTTACCATGTACCTCCTGCCCGACCTGAACCTCAAGCTGCGACCCAGGATCCTTGAGCTCAGGGCCGGTACGCGGGTGGTAACCAACGCCTTCACCATGGGGGACTGGGATCCCGACGGTACAGCGGAAATCGACGGCCGCACGGCTTACCTGTGGATTGTCCCGGCCAAGGTCGCCGGCACCTGGAACTGGCAGACGCCGTCCGGCAAGGCCGAGCTCACACTCAGGCAGACTTACCAGAAGATAGACGGCAGCCTGAAGGTGGGCGGCAGCGTCCTGTCCCTTCAGGACGCGAGGTTGCAGGGCGTTCAGATCAGCTTCGCCGTCAAGGAGGGCAACCCGTCGATGCGCAAGTATTCGGGCCGCGTCAGCGGCAATATGATCGCCGGCAGCGCGAAACTCGGCGACGAGCCGGGGCGCCGATGGACTGCCCAACGCCGCCCGGACAAATAGATGCGAGGAGGGTCCGCCGCGCCGCACCCGCCTTTTGAGCAGGCTTCAAGGAAGAAACCGTTCCGGGTGCTTCAGCTTCTCGGGCAGGTAGGTGTCTATGACGTAGTTCAGGCCGTGCTTCGCCAGCGCCTGCTGCTCGGCGCGTACCCCCATGCGCACGAGATACTCGATCGCACTGATCCAGTCCTTGTGATGGCGGATGAAGGGATCATTCTTGATAGCGTCCCGGGCACGCTTCACGTCCACGTCTTTCAGAGGGTGCGTCGGCAGCTTGTAATCGACGATGTCTTTCGGCGTGATTCCGAGGAACTTCGCCTGCGGCACGCAGAAGAACTCGTTGAGGTGAGCGGCATTGCCCGATCCAACCTTCAGGGTCCTGTATATGTTGGTGATCCCGTATGGATCGCCGTCGACGAACACATAGACCGGGATGCGCTTGAAATCGGCCAGGCGGCGGATGAACCGGCGGCAGGCTCGGGTCGGGACCCCGCCCATGCTGATGAGGATGCAATTGGCCTTCTTCCAGTAATTGTGCTTCACCAGTCTCTGGAACATGCCTGCAGTCTCGATCACCAGGATGAAGTCCGCATCGGTTTCATACTGCAGATGCTCGACCGAAATGGGAATGCTGTATGCGCCTGACCCGAACTTCGTGCAATCGATACGCAGCTCTTTGCCGGTGTCCCGATCGTGGTCGATCACGGTAAGGCGGCCTGCGACATCCCCTCCCTTTTCCTCGGGTATGAATCCCAGTTGCTCGCGGTTGACGCCGAAAAACGCCTCGACGTCGTCCATCACGGTGTCGGATTCGGGCTGTTCGGTGAACCGGGCGTCTTCCCAGTTCTTCGAAACGTAATACGCCTCTCTCTTGGTGGCGATGTCGTCGCTTTCGACCAGTTCCTT
>JAFNAH010000126.1 GCA_017860075.1 Acidobacteriota bacterium
CAGCCTCTCCTGCAAGACGATCGTCTACAAGGGAATGCTGAAGGCCAACCAGCTGATGCCCTACTTTGCGGATCTAGGCAACCAATCGGCTGAGACCGCGCTGGCGCTCATTCACTCGCGGTTCAGCACCAATACGTTTCCAAGCTGGCCGCGCGCACACCCGTATCGCTACCTTGCGCACAACGGGGAGATAAACACCCTGCGGGGAAATATAAGCTGGATGCGCGCGCGAGAGAGCATGTTCCAGTCCGCTCTCTTCGGAGAGGACATCCGTCACGTTGTCCCGGTCATCGACGATACCGGCAGCGACTCGGCCATGTTCGATAACGTGCTGGAACTGCTGGTGCTGGCAGGGTGGTCCCTTCCCCATGCCATGATGATGATGGTGCCGGAGCCGTGGGGCAAGCACGAGAGCATGCGCCCCGAAGTGCGGGATTTCTACCAGTTTCATTCCTGTCTCATGGAGCCGTGGGATGGACCTGCCTCAATGGCATTCACCGACGGCATCCAGATTGGCGCCATCCTCGATCGTAACGGGCTTCGGCCCTCTCGCTACTATGTCACCACGGACGACCTGGTCATCCTGGCTTCAGAGGTCGGCGTACTGAACATCCCTCCGGAGCGCGTCTTGTACAAGGGCAGGCTCCAACCCGGCCGGATGCTGCTCGTCGACACCGGGGAGGGAAGGATCGTGGACGACGAGGAACTGAAGCTCCGCGTCGCAAGGGCAAAACCTTACGGACAGTGGATTCGCGACAACCAGGTTCTCTTCGCGGATCTGCCGGCGCCGCCGCACCTCTATGCCCCCGACCACGAAACGGTCCGCCTGCGCCAGGTGGTGTTCGGCTACACCAACGAAGACCTCAGTGTGATCATGGCGCCCATGGCCACGACCGGAACGGAACCCCTCGGCTCGATGGGGAACGATGCACCGCTGGCAGTCCTCTCGGAACGTTCCCAGCTTCTCTACAATTACTTCAGGCAACTTTTCGCCCAGGTGACGAATCCTCCGATCGATTCGATCCGCGAAGAGCTGGTCATGTCGGTGGAGACAAGCATCGGGCCTGAGCGGAATCTCCTGGAGCCGGGCCCCGAGTCCGCCCGGCAGATTGAACTGCCGTCGCCGATTCTTTCCAACGAGCAACTCGAGATACTGAGGCACCTGGACGGGACCGATCCCGGGGGGCGCGGTTTCAAGACGATCACGCTGCCCATCCTCTACAAGGTTGACGAGGGAGGAACAGGCGTGGAACAGGCGATCGAGGAGCTTTGTCGAAGCGCGAGCGAGGCGATCGCCGAAGCCAACGAATTCATCGTCCTCTCGGACTGGGGCGCAAATCGGCAGCATGCCCCGCTGCCGGCACTGCTGGCGGTCTCAGCGGTCCATCACCATCTCATCCGGGAGGGAACCCGCACGCGCGTCGGTCTCATCCTCGAGAGCGGTGAACCCCGCGAGGTCCACCACTTTGCGCTCCTGATCGCGTACGGTGCGAGCGCCGTCAACCCGTACCTGGCCTTCGAGACGCTCGACGACATGGTCCGACAAGGCCTGCTCGGCGGGCTGGACACCGGGACGGCCGGCAAGAACTACGTCAAAGCGGCCAGCAAAGGGATCCTCAAGGTCATGGCGAAGATGGGGATCTCTACCATCCAGAGCTACCACGGCGCCCAAATCTTCGAGGCCATAGGCCTGAATTCCAGCGTCATCGACAGGTATTTCACTTCGACCTCTTCGCGCGTGGGCGGGATAGGAATCGACGAAATCGCCCGCGAGGTGGAGCTGCGGCATCGACGCGCGTTTCCGGAACGCATGGGAAGCGTCCCCGTGTTGGAGGACGGCGGACAGTACAAGTGGCGGCATCACGGCGAGAATCACCTGTTCAATCCGGAGACGATCCACAAGCTTCAGCACGCCTGCCGCTCCGGCAGCTTCGAGATCTTCAAGGAATACAGCCGTCTGGTGAACGACCAGGCCGGTAAGCTTTGCACACTCAGGGGACTCTTCGAGTTGCGGGCTGCGGACCACCCCATACCGATCGATGAAGTCGAGCCGGTGGAATCTATCGTCAGGCGCTTCAAGACCGGCGCTATGTCCTACGGATCCATCAGCCAGGAAGCGCACGAAACGCTTGCGATCGCAATGAACCGGATCGGCGGAAAGAGCAACACCGGCGAGGGAGGTGAGGACCCCGCTCGCTACCGGGCGAAGGAGAACGGCGACTCCCTGAACAGCGCGATCAAGCAGGTAGCCTCGGCGCGCTTTGGCGTCACAAGCGAGTATCTGGTGAATGCGCAGGAACTCCAGATCAAGATGGCGCAAGGGGCAAAGCCGGGAGAGGGAGGCCAGCTGCCCGGGCACAAGGTTTATCCCTGGATCGCCCGCGTCCGCCATTCAACCCCCGGGGTCGGGTTGATCTCACCACCCCCGCATCACGACATTTACTCGATCGAGGATCTGGCGGAGCTCATCCATGATCTGAAGAACGCCAACAGCAGGGCGCGCATCAGCGTCAAATTGGTGGCCGAGATAGGTGTCGGGACGATAGCGGCCGGGGTATCCAAGGCGAAGGCCGATGTCGTGCTTATCAGCGGGCATGACGGGGGGACGGGTGCCTCGCCCCTGACGGGGATCAAGCATGCCGGCATTCCCTGGGAACTCGGTCTGGCGGAAACCCATCAGGTCCTTCTGTTGAACGACCTCCGAAGCAGGATCGCGGTCGAGGTCGACGGCCAGCTCAAGACCGGCCGGGATGTTGTCATTGCAGCGCTCCTCGGTGCCGAGGAGTTCGGCTTCGCGACGGCACCGCTCGTCGCGCTTGGATGCGTGATGATGCGCGTCTGCCACTTGAATACCTGTCCGACCGGCATCGCTACACAGGATCCCCTGCTGCGAAAGAACTTCAGCGGCAAACCTGAGCACGTCGTGAACTTCATGCGTTTTATTGCCCGGGAAGTCCGTGAGCTTATGGCGCAGATGGGATTCCGCACCGTCAACGAGATGGTGGGACGCGCCGACCGCCTCGAAGTCCGCAGGGCGGTCGATCATTGGAAGGCGCGCGGGCTGGATTTCACCGGGATCCTGCACCAGCCCGATACGTCGCCCGGGGTTGGGCGATTCTGCCAGTCGTCCCAAGAACACAGCCTCGAGCGGGCACTCGACAATACGACGCTGCTCGAGATCTGTCGGCCGGCCCTTGAAGGACGCGTCCCCGTCTCGGCGACGATGCCGATCCGGAACATCCACCGGGTCGTTGGAACGATCGTCGGAAGCGAGGTCACAAGGCGGCACGGGGCGGAGGGGCTTCCAGACGATACGATCAGCCTTCATTTCAAGGGCTCCGCGGGGCAGAGCTTTGGTGCATTTATTCCCCGCGGTATGACCCTGAGCCTGGAAGGCGACTCGAATGATTATCTGGGCAAGGGAATGTCGGGCGGAAAAATCATAGTGTTTCCTCCGGAGCGGGCCACCTTCCCCGCCGAGCAGAGCGTGATAATCGGCAATGTGGCGTTCTACGGTGCCACCAGCGGTGAAGCCTACATCCGCGGCATCGCGGGGGAGAGATTCTGCGTCCGCAACAGCGGGCTCGCAGCAGTGGTAGAGGGGGTCGGAGACCACGGGTGCGAATACATGACGGGTGGCACCGTCGTCGTCATCGGCAAGACCGGGCGCAATTTCGCTGCGGGGATGTCCGGAGGCATCGCTTATGTGCTGGACGAAACCGGCGATTTCCCTCTGCACTGCAACGCGGAGATGGTCCGGCTATTCCCGCTCGAGGCGGGGGAGGATATTGGGCTGGTCCGCGACATGATTGTCCGACACGTGAGATATACACAGAGCCGGAAGGGGGCGGAAGTGCTTTCCCGATGGGTCGAACTCGTACCCAGGTTTGTGAAGGTGTTTCCGAACGACTATCGTCGGATGATCGAGATTCAAGTTCGCATCGGGGATCGAAATCTATCGCCGGAGCAGGCCGCTATGACTGCTTTCGAGGAGAACGCGCGCGACCTTATGCGGGTCGGAGGGAACTAGTGGGCAAGGTTACCGGCTTCATGGAATATCAGCGGGAAGTCCCGCCCGCCCGCGTGGCTGCCCGGCGTATCCAGGACTGGCAGGAGTTTCACGGCCACGCTGAAACCGAGTTCCTTCAGCGCCAGGGTGCGCGCTGCATGGATTGTGGGGTTCCATTCTGCCACTCCGGACAAGTGCTGGCAGGAGCTACCACCGGCTGTCCCCTCTACAACCTGATCCCCGAATGGAACGACCTTGTGTACCGGGGATTGTGGCGTGAAGCCCTCGGCCGCCTGCTCAAGACCAACGATTTTCCCGAGTTCACCGGCCGTGTCTGCCCCGCACCGTGCGAGGGCTCGTGTGTGCTGGGGCTCGTGAGCCCTCCGGTCACGATCAAGAATATCGAGTACACGATCATCGAGAGGGCATTCGCGGAGAATTGGATCATCCCGGAGCCGCCATTGGAGAGGACGGGGAGGAAGGTGGCCGTCGTCGGCTCGGGGCCGGCCGGGCTTGCCTGCGCCGTGCAGCTCAATCGCGCCGGTCATTCTGTGACCGTGTACGAGCGGCACGACCGTCCCGGCGGGCTGCTCATGTACGGCATTCCGAACATGAAGCTGGACAAACGGATCGTCAAACGGCGCATTGACCTGATGCTCAAGGAGGGGATCAGGTTTGTCACGAACACCGAGGTGGGTGTCAACTACCCGGCCGATCGCCTGATGCGTGCGTTCGATGCCGTAGTCCTGTGCGGTGGGGCGACGCGGCCGCGCGACCTCGCGATCCCCGGGCGTGAGTTGAACGGAATTCATTTCGCCGTCGATTTCCTGCGCGCCAACACCAAGAGCCTGCTGGACAGCGAGCATCGTGACGGCAAGTACGTCTCGGCCAAGGGGAAAGACGTGGTGGTTATCGGCGGCGGTGACACGGGGACGGATTGCGTCGCCACGGCAATGAGGCATGGCTGCCGCAGCCTGGTCCAGCTGGAGATTCTCCCGCGTCCACCGATGGAACGAGCACCGGATAATCCCTGGCCGGAATGGCCCAGGACATACCGCGTCGACTATGGACAGGAAGAGGCCGCGGCTGTCTTCGGGTGTGACCCGAGGGAGTTCTCCGTGCGGACGGAGCGATTCATCGACGACGGCGGCGGCGGCGTTGCAGGCCTCGAGACCGTGCGGCTCGAGTGGTTCAAAGAAGACAGCGGCCGCTTCGCGAGCCGGGTGGTGGACGGCACCCCGCAGAGTCACCCGGCGCAACTTGTGCTGATCGCGATGGGATTCCTGGGGCCTGAAGGCCTGCTTCTGGATCAATTGGGCGTTGAGCGGGACGAACGGTCGAACGCGGGCACCTCTGCGGACAGCTACGCGACAAACGTGCCGGGTGTCTTCGCGGCAGGAGATATGCGTCGCGGTCAGAGTCTCGTTGTGTGGGCCATCAGCGAGGGCAGGGCCGCAGCGCGCGAGTGCGACC
>JAFNAH010000127.1 GCA_017860075.1 Acidobacteriota bacterium
CTCCAGCCGGGGCAGCGCATACGGCGACAATGACAATGACGGGGACCGGGAAGTTCTGGTCCTGAACATGAACGATCCGCCGTCTCTTTTGCGCAACGACGGCGGTAACCAGAACGCCTCCATAACAGTCAAACTGATCGGGACCCGCTGCAATCGCACAGCCATTGGCGCGCGCGTGCGCGTCGTGACGGGCAGCCATGCCCAGATCGGCGAGATCACCAGCGGGGGCAGTGTCATGTCGCAGAGCGACCTGCGCCTGCAGTTCGGGCTCGGCAAGGCTCCGGTGGCGGACGTGCTCGAGGTTCGATGGCCGACGACCCAGAAGCTCGACAGCTTCCCGCGTATCGCAGCGGGCCAGATCCTTACGATAAAAGAGGGCTCGGGAATCATCAAGACGGAGAAGTACACCGGCACGCCCTCCGCCATCGACTCCAAATAGGGAGCGGCCTATCCTGAGTGGAACCGTGCACAAGGCACGGGCGGGCCGTCTTCCACACAATCCCGACGCCTTGATCGAACACGGCGTCCTGAAGGAAGGCCGGCTGAAACAGGAGCTGCTCACAAAGACAGAACTGGAGACTGCAGCTCATCGCCAGGGATTTACCAGTCTTGACGAAGTGGAACAGGCTGTTATCGAGCCCGGCGGCACCCTGTACTTTGTCGCCAAAGAGCCGTCAGTGGGCGAAATAAAACAAGCGGAGCTCCGGCACCGCCTGGAGCGCATATCCCAGCAGCTAGCCGACCTTCAACGGACGCTGAAGCCGGGGCGATAGCTCCGCAACATAGAGGCAGAGAGAGGGTGTCGACCTCAATCCCGAGATCCGTCGGCGAATCAGGTTCTCGAACCCTGATGCCGATTGCGACCCCGATTCCGATCCCGATACCGAGAGCCTTCGCGCTAACCGCTTCCAGGATGGCAGGACCTTTCAGTGTCGCGGGCAGCTGTGGGAACTGGCTGGTTGCCACGACTCGTGCTTGCATTCGGACTGAACCCCGCTTACTCTCAGACGCGTAAAGGGAGGAATTCATGACTCATAGGATCTTCGCAATTGCCATTCTAGTGCTGTGCTGCCTATTGTCGTTGGCTTCGCCTCGAGCGGTGTTTGCCGAGGGGCTCCAATACCACCTGGTGAGCGCCAACGAATGGCTGTACCCTGATACCCCGATTCCTGCGTCTCCCGTACATGAGATGGAACTTGACTCCGCACGCGGAGGCCGCACCGGGTTCCAGGTGCTCCTGCGCGGCCTGACCAAAGGCGATCCCGTCACCTGCAGGTTTGAAGGGCGCCCTGCACCTGAGATTTATCAGCTGATCGACGTGAATGTACCCGAGAACTCAGGCCCACCCTGCAGCGCGATCCCGCCCGACAAGCCGAAACCCGACTACGTGATCCGCAAGGCGCCCTACCGCGTCTACGAAGCTTTGCGGCCGATGCACGATGGGGATCCGGCGCGCGGAGAAACTGAAGCGCTCTATGTTTCGTTCAGGGTTCCCGGCAATGCGAAACCGGGGCCGCAGAAAGGCTTGCTGCACATTCGAAGCGGCAGCCAGACCGTCGCAATAAAGGTGTCCCTCAAGATCTACGCGGCCACAGTGCCTGAGCAAAATCATCTCCGGGTAACCAACTGGTTCAGCACCGGCCACATGGCCCGCATCCACAAAGTCGAACCCTGGTCAGAACCGCATTGGGAAATGCTCCGGCAGTACGCGCGCATGATGCGACGCGGCCGCCAGACCGATTTCATCCCCGTAGGTCCCGAACGGAAGAAGACCGACGACGGTCGCTGGCAGTTTGATTTCTCGCGCACCGAGCGAATGATCCGGATGTTCCTTGACGAGGGATTCTCTCATATCGAACTTCCGCATATTGCCAATCACGACCGGCGTAAAGAGGCCGTCGCACCATTCGTTGTTTATGTTGGCGACAAGCCGACGCCCGGCACATCCCACGAGGCCTACGAGTTCCTGGCTCAGTACCTGAATGCCTGGGCGGAAATGCTCAAACGTAACAACTGGTATGGACGAGCCATCCAGCACGTCGTCGACGAACCCTCACCAAAGGATTTCGACACTTACCGCATCATGGCAGGTACCGTGCGCAAGTTCCTGCCGGGCGTGCCGCTCATCGATGCCCTCGGCAACCCGGAGCTGGACGCCGCGGTCGACATCTGGGTTCCGCTCAACGAGAGTTACGAAAAGAACAGGGACGCATTTGAAGCGCACCGGCGGCGCGGCGACACGCTCTGGTTCTACACCTGTTGCGCGCCGAGCGGCTTCTACCTGAACAGATTTATTGACACCGAGTTGTTGCGGACTCGCCTGCTCCATTGGGGCAACTGGCGCTACCGGCTCGACGGTTACCTGCACTGGGGGCTGAACCAGGTGATCCCCGAACAGGATCCGTTCGAAAACACATGCCCGCCACACGGGCCTTACCGCAGTTTTCACCTTCCTCCCGGCGACTCGCACATCCTCTACCCCGGCACGGACGGCCCCTGGTCGAGCGTGCGCTTTGAGGCCATGGGTTCGGGCATCGAGGACTACGAACTCCTGCGGCTCGTAGCGGCGAGAGACGAGAAGCTCGCCGACGACATCTGTGCCCAGCTCGTCCGGACTTTTACCGATTACACCGCGAAGGTTGACGCATTCGACGCCGCGCACCGGAGGCTGCTCGAGGAGGCCAGCAAAAAGCGATAGATCCCTGCGCGGAACGGCTCGCTGAGATCGACGTCAGCTCAGATATTCGAATTGCGCAGTTTGCGCAGCCGTTGGGGGGTGTGAGCTAACAGCGATTTTCGCCAGAGTTGATTCCTGCGGTGACGGCGGACCGGCACGGGGACCTGATCCTTCATGGCAGCTGCTGCCGTGTTGAGGCGTGCCGAGAATACGTAGACCTCCGTGTAGTCAAAGACCAGATCGTCGATCAGACGCATCGTCTCCTGGAATTGCTGTTCCGTTTCGCCCGGAAAACCGCCCATGAGTTGATTCCGGATGAAGATCCACGGAAAGCGTTTGGTCAAGTCGCGAACGCAGGCCTTCACCTCGTCGATGGCATAGCCCCTGCGCATTGCTTTCAGGATGATATCGCTGCCCGATTCGATGGGGATGCCCAGGAAAGTGATTTTCCCGGATGCCAGAACTTCCTGGAGCGTTGGCCACAGCCGAATGAGATACTGCGGTTCGACATTCCGCAAGCGAATCTCGAAATTGCCTCTCTCACGGACGAGTCGCTCCAGCAGGGTTGTTAAGTCGGTACCGAGGTCTCGGCCGTACGGGCCCAGATCCGTTCCCAGCAGACTGACGCTCTGAGAGCCGCGGGCAAGTCCCTCACGGAATTCTGTAAGGATTTGGTCCGGGTGCTTGCTCCTCAATGCTCCCCGCGAGTTCTTAACGGCGCAATACGCACAGGCATTGAGACACCCGGTGGAAATCTTGATAAAACAGGCTGACTTATTCCTGGGGAAAAGATTTACCCTGGAGTCAAGCCATCGATCATAGGCGAGCAGCGGCAGACACGTCAGGCGCTCAAGGGTTCCCTGACAGTCGCTTCTCGGTTTCAGAAGGAGATCGAAAAAGCTCGGGTAGATGCCGGACGGCGATGGCTTCTCTCTCAGCGTCCGCAGCGGCAGGACAAAATTTGCGTGGCACGCTTGAATAGGCTGCTGTGCATCGATGATGTCGTTGAGCCTGCCGACTTCCTGTTCGCCCCTGACAACGATCGCATCTCCATGCGGCGTCAGCGCACCCGGATTGATGCGCGGCAGGCACCCGGAGATGACGAGTCGGGCGTGAGCAGGCTTGTATTTCTTGAGCGTGTCAATTATTTGAAGCGACGCATCCTCGTGCAGTTGAGTGAGCCCGCAGCTGTTGAAGACGATGAGGTCGGCATCGAGATAGCTGTCGGTCACCGTCCACCGGTTAGCCTCGAAGAACCGCTGGACGTGGGCGATGTCGATACGATTCTCCGGACAGCCATTCGTGATCAGAAATACGCGGTTCGAGGAATTTTCCATCAGCACCCGGCTCCGTTTTGATCAGGTCGAGGCAGGCGAAGATGCATCTTGCGCTGCCGCTGGTTTTGTCCCCTTACGCATGCCTCTATCGTCATGTAACAGAGAGGATTGTAGTCTTGTTTATCTCACCGGGCACAAGGGATTGTGTCCGGTGTCGCCTCGGGGATGCCCCTGCCCGTCACCAAGGCCACGATCCACCGTGAGCGCCGGCATTTCACATCAAACTTGAGTCTGCAGCGCGGGAATTGTAGGCTGAGATCAAGTCAGGGGGAATGACTGTGGAGAAAGACGGGCTCAGGCTCATCGAAATCACTCCGGAGCGACTCGGGCAACTTCCCTGCTGCGGCGTGAAGAACACGATGCACGAGGGGCACCGCGCCAAGACGGCGTGGTTGAAGGAGTATCTTCGCAAAGGTCTTCGCGCACGCATACTGCTCACGGAAGACAACCGCCAGTGCGGCTACATCGAATACCTGCCGGGCGAGCACGCGTGGCGAGGGGTCGATGCGGCCGGATACATGTTCATACACTGTATCTGGACCTTCTACAGAAAGTACCAGCACAAGGGAAATGCTATTCGCCTGGTCCAGGCCTGCGTGGACGAAGCACGCAAGGCGAGGATGCGCGGCGTAGCGGTGGTCGCACGAAAGAAGCCGTGGCTTGCTTCCAGCGATCTGTTCCTGAAGTGCGGCTTCGAAGTCGCAGGCACCGCGCCTCCCGACTATGAACTGCTGGTCCTCAAGCTCAAGAAGAACGCCCCGAACCCGCGGTTTCTGCCGATCCCCGACAACCGTCCGGCATCCTATGGTCCGGGATTAGCGATCATCCGGGCAAACCAATGCCCGCACGCTGTGAAGTTCGCCAGGGAGATCGGCGAAATGGCCGAACGCGAGTTCCAGCTCACACCGAGGCACGTGATCCTGAAATCGTGCCGGGATGCCCGTAACGCACCGACTCCCTACGCAGTCTTCAGTGTCATCCTGGACGGGAAGGTCATCTCGGACCACCAGATCAGCAAGACGCGGTTCAGGAACATCATGAAGAAGCAGCTGCCTGGGCTTGACTGATTCTCGGACTTCCTCCCGAAGAGGCCACGCGGCACAATGACTATTGCCGTACGGCGCTTTTGCCTTCACCCTGTGCCCGGCAGGAGAGAGATTTCTGATGGAACGGCACCGGATCGCCTGCTCCGAAATCTGGGGCGGAGTGCGCAATGTCGACCTTGACGTCTGCGCAGGCGGTTTGACTGCAAGCGTGTTCTCCCTCGCATGCAGCGGAGAATCCGGGGGTGATATCTACTACCTCAGTGTCTGCGGCGACGACCGCATGACCCGGATCGTGCTGGCGGACGTGCGGGGTCACGGCGAGCAGGTCAGCCACATCAGCGCCCGGATCTACGACTCGCTCCGGCAGAACATAAACACGCTCGGTTGCACGGGCGTCCTTACCGATCTGAACGCTGCGATC
>JAFNAH010000607.1 GCA_017860075.1 Acidobacteriota bacterium
CGAAAGGGCATCCGTCCGGCAGGAACTCGGTGCAGGAGGCATCGTGGTCCGGCGGATGACCGGCAGCATCCCGCCCGGGGTCAAGTTTCATGTCCCGCACGGCGAGATTCACCACTGGTGGGGCGCCATACTCGTTCGTGGCGTAAAGCTGCAGGATGTGATAGCTTTCGCAAAAGACTACGACCATCAGGCCGGGCGCTTTGCAGATGTCGAGCAATCCCGTCTGCTGAAGAAGGAAGGCGACCGCTTCGAGTTCTTCTTCAGGCTGCGCAGGACGAAGGCGATTGTCACCGTCTACTACAACAGCTGGCAGGAGTGTACGTATTACACCAGGGATAAAGGGCGCGTCTGGAGTCGAAGCGTCGCGACGAAGATCGCCGAACTGGCTGATCCCGGGACGCCGGACGAGCGCGAAAAGACCGCCGCGGAGGATCGTGGTTACCTGTCGCGATTGGTCAGCTGGTGGCGATTCGAACAGACGGGTGAGGGCGTGATAGTGGAGTGCGAATCGGCTAGTCTCAGCCGCGACATCCCGTGGGTAGTCAGCATAATCCCGGGGGTCGCCTCCTACATTCGCGCCACGCCGAGGGAATCTCTGGAATCGGTCCTCTCGACCATCCGGCAGTACGTAAAGCCGGGGCAGGTACAATCCCCGATCGCGAAGCCAGCGGCTCGGTGACTTCAGGTCAGGTCCTTGACCGTTACCGACACATTGATGCCGTCGCGGACGCTCCGCGTTACCACGCAGTAGTCCTCGAACAGCTCGAGGCAGCGACGCGCCTTTTCTTTGTCCCCGGAGCTCAACCGCGGGTCAATTGTCACACCGATCTTCCCGATTCGGAGTCTCCCCTTCTCGTTGCGAGTGAACGCAACCTCTACTTCCGTGTGAAGTCCCTCGATGCCGGCCCGGGCTTTTCGCGCACAGAACAGCAAACTCGCGCTGAGGCAATTCCCCACCGCCGCTGCCAGGATGCGCGAAGCGTTTGGCGCGGAATCACCCCCCACTGGCGGCGGTTCATCCATCTGCAGTTCCGCATACTGCTCCTTGTCGAAGCGCACGCGGAAGCGGTAGTCCTGGATAGAGTCCATGCTTATTCTGAAGCCCCGGCCTTCTTCGGATTTTCCCGCTGCGCGCGCCCCTGAAGATCCGGCAGCGTATGCCTGTTCTGAAGTCATAGGCCTCCCCTCACCTCCTGAATTCTGAGTCCTGAATTCTGAATTCTATACCATTCATCATGCCGATTCCCTGCCGCAGGTTTGACGTCAACCTTGTCTGGACCTCATGTGATATCCTTCCCCTGTCCTTAACAGTCGGTGACCCGGGGAGATGCCACATGGCCAGGAAAAGCTTGCTGCTTACGACCATATTTGCATTCTTGCTGCCTTCTGCGCTCGCGGGTGACGTGGAGGACAGGGTTGTCCACTCCGCATTGGTTCTGCGGGAGATCACGGGCATGAAAGAAAAGGGCATCCCTTCGGACCTCCTCAACAAGTGCGCGTGCGTCATCGTGATACCGAACATGCTCAAGGGCGGCTTTATCGGCGCAGGCAACTACGGCCGGGGCGCGATGTCATGCAGACTGGAGCAAGGCGAGGGCCCCTGGAGCGCACCTTCGATGACCCTGATGGGCGGCGGCAGTTTCGGTTTTCAAATCGGCGGCCAGGCTGTAGACCTCGTTCTGCTGGTGATGAACATGCGGGGAGCCATGAGCCTGCTCGACAGCAAGATCACCCTGGGCGGGGACGCATCGGTCGCAGCCGGTCCGGTGGGCAGAACCGCATCCGCGGAGACCGACGCCTGGATGTCGGCCGAGATCCTCGCTTACTCGCGCAGCAAGGGGCTCTTCGGGGGGATCGCGATCAAAGGCGGCGTGATCCGCCCAGACAACAAAGCCAACGAGATTCTGTACGGCAAGAACGTAACCGCGCGCAGCCTGTTGCTGTTCAATCTACGATCACTATCGAGGGACGAAGTTCGCGGACGGATGCGATACGACTGAGGCCCTGCGCCGACGTGTCGCCGCTCACACCGGCGTTCACCACCCGGTAGCGAAATCCCTCCACTTCGAGCTTCCGCTGCAGCTGCGCCGGATAGCTCTGCTCTGTATCGACGCCGCGCCCTGCCGTCAGACTGTCCCCCAATGCCGCAATCACGGGCCTGTCGTCGGGCGGTTCAGGCGGGGCGGCTGACGATTCGTGTTCCGGTCTTGTGATGGCGGGAGAGGCCGGCTGCCCGGGCTCCTGCCGGCCGCAGCCGGCGGCGCCAAGCCAAAGCGACGTTCCCAGCAGCACCAGCCCGCCCCGCATCATCCCGGGAGTCCTGTCAGCGTAATTCTCCATCTGCTCCTCCGGCCTCGCAGGCGCGGCGACCCCGCCCGTGCCGGGCGGGAATCGCGATTCGACTGAACGTCACAGGTCGGATAATATTACTACTCATTTCGGAGGGACTTTCCGGCTCATTTGCCGGCCGCGGCTGCAGCAGCCGCGGACGTACGCAAGAGAGGGTAGGTATGCTCGAGGTTCAGAACCTCACCAAGACGCTTACATCGGGTTCTCAACAGCTTGAAATACTGCGCGGGATCGATCTCAGGATCGAGGATCGCGAGGTGCTTGCCGTCGAAGGGCCTTCGGGAAGCGGCAAGAGCACCCTGCTTGGCCTGATGGCAGGCTTCGATTTTCCGACTTCCGGATCAATCCGCATCGACGGGCAGGAGATCGCACAGATGGATGAGGACGAACTCGCGCTGCTCCGCGGCAGGAAGCTGGGCTTCGTTTTTCAGTCCTACAACCTCATCCCCACGCTCACGGCGGAAGAAAATGTCATGCTTCCTGTCGAGTTGAGGGGCGAGTCTCCGGAAGCACCATCGAGAGCCAGGCTGCTGCTGGAAGCGGTCGGCCTAGCCGGTCGTCGTTCGCACTATCCGGCGCAGCTTTCCGGAGGAGAGCAGCAACGCGTGGCGCTGGCGCGCGCCTTTGCGGGCCGTCCATCGATACTCTTCGCCGATGAACCGACGGGGAACCTGGACAGCGCCACCGGGAAGGTCGTACTGGACCTTCTGCTGGAGCTGAACCGCCGGGAGGGTGCAACCCTCGTCCTGGTTACACATGACCCCGAGCTCAGCCGGGTAGCGGACCGCATCGTCCGTGGTCATTCCGACGCGTGCAGGCAACCGATGAAGAAGCAACTCCCGATACGGTTTGAGCTTCGGATGGCGTGGCGCGAAACACGCCCCGCTCTCAAACGTTTTGCCTTCCTTGTCTCTATCATCGCACTGGGCGTCGGCTCACTCACGGGCATAAAGGGATTCAGCCATGCGCTCCAGCGTGCGATGTCGCGGTCAGCCCGCGAGCTTATTGGAGCAGACCTGTCGGTGTCGATGACGGGCACCCTGAGCAGGAAGGATCTCGATGTTCTCCAGTCCTTGAGCAGGCGCGGGGCCGCCCTCACCCGCGTGACGGAAACGCTTTCCATGGCGTCCTCTGACAATTCGCCCGCCCCCGTTTTGTGCAGCGTCAAGGCTG
>JAFNAH010000128.1 GCA_017860075.1 Acidobacteriota bacterium
TGGGCGTGCTCGAGCGGGACTTGGCTCCGCTGGAGCAGATCTCCCTGCCTTTTCCCAGGATCTCGTACGACGAGGCTGTCCGCAGGCTTCAGGCAGCGGGATCGGAAATACAGTGGGGAGGCGACCTGGGGGGTGGAGACGAAACGATCCTGTCCGGGCAGTTTTCCTCGCCGGTCATGATCCATCGCTATCCCTCGGCGGTGAAGGCCTTCTACATGCAACCAGACGTGGAGCGGCCCGAAGTGGCCCTGTGTGTCGACGTTCTGGCACCCGAAGGTTACGGTGAGATAATCGGCGGCGGTCAGCGAATTCACGACCACGACCTGCTGCTGCAGAGGCTCAAGGAACACGGCCTCCCGACCGAGCCTTTCCAGTGGTACCTGGACTTGCGCAAGTACGGCACCGTTCCCCATTCCGGTTTCGGAATGGGAATCGAGCGCGTGGTGGCCTGGATCTGCAAGCTTGACCATCTGCGAGAAGCCATCGCATTCCCGAGGATGCTTTACAGGATCTATCCTTGAGCGCCACAAGCGAGAGGGTGATGGACCGAACCGCAGCGAGGTGGGCGCCACGACTCGTCCTCCTGGCAGGGTTCCTTCTGGGAACCGGTTGGTTCGTCTATTTCTATGCTCTCGGGCTGACTACCGCCCATTACGACGCCAAAGCGCACCTCCTCGTCGCCCGACGACTGCTCGATTCCACCTCTCCAGGCTACCTCCAGTTGGGTGTGCACTGGCTGCCTCTCCTGCACATACTTTATCTTCCGCTCGTTCTCTTTGAAGGCCAGTACAGGACGGGGTTTTTCCCCAGCCTGACCTCGGTCTGCGCATTCGCTCTCTCCGGATGGCTCCTGTACCGGATAGCCTTGCGCTGCACCGGATCCTGGCGCTCGGGCGTGTTTGCGAGCGTTATCCTTTTGGGAAACGCAAACTGGCAGTACCTGCAGGCTTGCCCGCTCACGGAGCCGCTCTTCATGTTCCTGAACCTTGCGGCACTGGAACGATTCCTGGCCTGGCGAGACAACCCCGGTGCCGGGCTCCCGTGGGCAGCTGCAATCCTGGCCTCCCTTGCCTCTCCTGGCGTTTGACTGGCGAACGGGGAGAATATCGCGGCAGACAGCGCTCAGGGCAGGGCTCGTGATCGCCGGCGTGTTTGCCGTTCCGGTTGCCGCTCACTTCGGCTATGTCTATGTCTGGACCGGGGAGACTTTTTTCCATCGTGTGGCCAGGGGCTATCCGACTCCGTACGTGACGTACCGGCGGCCGTTCCTCTCGGTCGTCTATCACCTTGCGGAACTCGTGCAGGTATCGGCGCTGGTTCCGCTCATGATGGGTGTCGGCGGCGTAATCTTCAGCTTCATGCGCAGGGAGCGGCTGGTCCGATGGCTGCCCCTGTTTCTGCTTTGGCTGCCGTCGGTGCTGAACGTCGCGGCCCTTTACTGGGGGCTTATATACCGGGTGCGATACTCGTGCCTCGTAGTGCCGGCGGTGGCGGCCTTCGCAAGCCTGCTCTGCCTGTCGCAAAAGGCGCTGCAACGTGCGTTCACCACGACCGTGCTGGTTGTTTCGCTGCTGCCTGCTCTGCCCTGGTTTCTGCCGCACGTCTGGAGATTTCACATGTTCTCCGCCGCACCGGGTGTAGTCATTCTTCCATTGCTGGCGGCGCTGCTGTTTCTGATTGCCCGATCACGTTCGGACTGGATCCGGGAGTCACTCGTGCTCTGTGTCGCGGGTATGCAGCTCCCGGTCCTCTACGCGGAGTATCGGCCGATACTGGTCGAGACTCGTGAGCATGACTACATCGAGTCGGAAAGACGGAAGGTATTGAACTATCTTCGATCCGGCTACGACGGCAGGCGGATCCTGGTTGACATCGGTCGACTCGCACCGCTGATGTACGACTCAGGCATCCCCGTCCGGAAGTTCATCTACAACGAGGGGCAGCAGAAGGAGTGGGTCGCAGCGCTGCAGCATCCGTGGCAGGAGGCGGGCTGGATCGTCATGGAGAAGGGGGATGAGCTCTGGAACCTGCTGCAGGTTGACCCTCGTTGGACGGATATGTATGCTCTTGCCGTACAGACGGACAGTTACCGCTTGTATCGTTTGCAGGAAGCTCAACAGGGAGGCTCGCCCCCGGCCAGGCGATTCGAGTGAAAAGCGAGATCGGCAAAGACTTCGTCCAGAAGAAGTTCGACTTTACCCCGCCCCGTCCACGCCCCTTCCTGTCAAATCTCCCCGCCGGAATCGACACGTACGACGAAGGAGTGGCACGGTTCTTCCGCTGGCGCACGGGTTTGGACTATCACTGGGCAATCGACCAGGTTGTCGATTTTGTCATCAATACCAGGCGGTCGCGGGTCGTGGATATGCTCACCGACACGGGCACCTTCGCTCTGCAGTTGATCGGTCGCAAGGGGTTCGTCGGCAAGCTGTATTCGTTTGATTCCAACATCACTCTCCTGGAACGAGCCCGGCAGAGGGCGCGCCACATGGGCCAGGATCAGGCTGTGGAGTTTCGCCAGGTCGCGGAGCCTCGATGCCCGCTGCCGGACGGGTTTGCAGAAGTCCTGGTCTCCTTTTTTGACTTCCATCGCCACCCGGCAGAGCAGTTCATGGCCGAGTCGGTGCGGGTGCTCTGCCCGGACGGGCATCTCATACTGGGCGAGGTTCTCGAGCCCCGGTCGGCGCGCAACAAATGGCAGAATCTCCTCAAGCGCATGCACATGAGGTATGTCCAGAAGAATCCTGCTGAGGCGGAAGGGAACTACTGCGACCGGGAGGAGATGATCGATCTCATATTCCACGCAGGTTTCAGGCAGATTATCATTCAGGGCTTGAAGGCACCGTCCTCGCCGCATGAAGGCATCTTCAGCCTGATCGCGGCCACACGATAACGATACTTGTGCTGCCCCGTGATTCTGAAGTCGATCCCGGGCCGGTCGAGAGGCTGCAGTGGGCAACTTGATAGACGGGAAAGCGCTGGCGCAGGAAATCCAGGCGGAGGTGGCACAGCAGGTTCAGCGTATGACGGAGACGGGGATTCGCCCGGGCCTCGCCGTGGTTCTGGTGGGCAATAACCCGGCCTCGCACATGTATGTCAGGTCCAAGGTCAAGACCTGTGAGACACTGGGCATGCGATCGGAGAAGGTCGAACTGCCGGCCGAAACGACCACCGGGGAAATCCTCCCCGTCGTCGAGCGCTTCAACAGGAACGCCGATATTCACGGCATTCTCGTGCAGGTGCCCCTTCCGAGCCAGGTGAACGCGCGCGAGGTGCTGGATTCGATCCTCCCTGAGAAGGACGTGGACGGGTTCCATCCCGTCAACGTCGGGCGACTCGTTGCGGGGACGGCGACCCTGAAGCCGTGTACACCGGCGGGTATCATCGAAATCCTCAAGCGGACGGGGACGCAGCTGCGGGGTCGCCGGGCCGTTGTCATCGGAAGAAGCGACATAGTCGGAAAACCCGTTGCACTCATGCTCATGCACGAGGATGTCACGGTGACGATCTGCCACTCCAAGACTCCGGACCTGCCGTCGGTGGCGCGAGAGGCCGACATACTGATCGTTGCCATGGGCAGGCCGGCGTTCGTCAGCGACGATTTCGTAAAACCGGGCGCTGTCGTGATCGACGTGGGTACCAACCGCGTCGACTCCCTCGAGCGCATCCATGAGATATACGGTAACGACCCGCAGCGTCTCGCCGACTACCAGAAGAAAGGCTACACGGTGGTCGGCGACGTGAATCCGGGCAAGGTGTTGCCCAAATGCTCGCTGCTCACACCTGTACCCGGCGGCGTCGGCCCCCTCACAATCGCCATGCTCATGGCCAACACGGTCAAGGCGGCTGAGCTGCAGCGCGCTGCCGGCCAGGTTCGTGGCAGGCTTGGTGACATCAAATGAGAAGAGCATTCGCAGGTTTGTTCGCGCTTTTGCTGGCGGTATCCCTGTCGGCACAATCGGGCAAGGTTTACCGCATCAGGAAGGTCGGGGAATACCCGAACTTCATGGCTCTGAGCCCTGATGGCAGGACCGCATACGTGACCTCCTTCGGCACCGGTGAACTCCTGGTCGTCGATCTCGAGAAGAAGACGGTGAAGGGCTCGGTGGCGGTAGGGTCGGAGCCTCTGGGAGTCGCCCTTGCTGAAGGGGGCAAGACGGCGTTCGTGGCCTGCCGGCAATCGGGTACGGTCGCGATCGTAGACCTGGACTCGCTCCGGGTTGCCGAGAACGTCAAAGTCCCGGGTGCGCCCTACGCTGTTGCGATAGGAGCAAAGGGCTACCGGGCCTACGTCACGAACTTCGGTCGCACGAAGGAGGGCGGACAACTGCACGTCATCGATGTGCGTGAACACTCCCTGGTCGCGACCATGAAAGTGGGTTTGAACCCGATCGCCATCGCTGTGACGCCGGTTACCGAACAGTGCTATGTGGTCAACGGCGGTATCGGCCAGGTCTGGGTCGTAGATCCGGAGAGGCAGCGCGTGCTCAACAGGATCACGGTCGGAGACGCGCCGATCGGGATTGCCCTCACTCCTGACGGCAAACGCGCGTTTGTGCCCAACAACCGCTCCAACGATCTTTCCGTGATCGACACTCAGTTGGGAAAACTCCTGGTGAGTGTTCCGGTCGGCAAGAGTCCGTTCGGGGTGGCAGTGAGCCCGGATGGCAAGAGAGCCTTTGTCGTCAACTCCGAGGACCGCACTTTCTCGGTTCTGCCTTGTGACCTCTCGAACCTGGAGCTGACGAGCTACAAGCTCGACAAGGGGCCGCGGGACATAAAGGTCGCACCCGACAATCGCACCGTGGTCGTGGTCAGCGAGCAGACCAACTCGCTCCAGGTTCTCGACGTGCCCTGACCAGGCTCTGCGTTTGACTCAGCGGCTTTCATACCACTTGAGGTTCGCACTGGCCGAACCGATACAGGCGATATCGATCCTGCCGTCGCCGTTGAGATCGACAGCGACACACGAGGCAGCCGCTACGCTGCCCCTGTCGAGCGTCCTCCGCTGCCAGTGTCTCCCCGAGCTGTCTTCCATGCAGTAGATGTAGA
The DNA here is from genome assembly GCA_017860075.1 of Acidobacteriota bacterium. Lineage (GTDB taxonomy): Bacteria > Acidobacteriota > UBA6911 > UBA6911 > UBA6911 > JACADW01. The sequence goes on from JAFNAH010000128.1 coordinate 5,053, forward strand.
CGGCCCCGCCCGCCCCCCGGTAACCGGCGATGATTTCGTCCCGACCGTCGCCGTTGAGATCGACGGCGTGAATCGTGTGGCCGTCGACGAATGAGTCGTCGATGACCTGTCGTATCCACCTGCCTCGCTCTTCGATGTAGGTCACCATCTGGTTCCCATGCCAGGGTTCGATCGAGCACAGGAACCGGCGGGTGCCGGTACTGCCTACGGCTACGTCGCTCGCGCCGCACCGGGGGCACGGGGATGGATCTCCCTTCGCGATCTCGGTTCGCGACCACTTTCCATCCCGCAGCAGTTTGTAGAGATGGATTCCGCTGAAACTCGCCGTCAGTATTTCATCGCGCCCGTCCCCGTCCCAATCGACGACGGCGATCCCGTGCATCACCCCTTCGTTTTCGTCACCGATGAGGCGCCGCTTCCAATCGCCAGGCCGATAGTAGACGAGCGGCGTGTGCCCGCGATAGTCGGGACCACCGGTGTCGGCACCGGTCAACGGGGCGTTGACGACGACCCTGACGCCGCTTCCGTCGATGTCAGCGGTCCTGAGTCTGTGCGCGGTAGGGAGGCGATCGATCTCCCTGATCTTCCAGGTGGCGCGCGGGTCGCCCTCGGGCTCGAGGACGGAAACGATCCCCGGGCTGTTCCTGGCTTCGCTGGAGAAGCCGCTCGCCAATACCATCACAGGGTGCGGCCCTGAATCCAGGAGCGCCAGGTTGATCATCTGCGAGAGGTTCGAAGCGATAACATGCCGCTTCCACCCGGGGTTCTCAAACCATACGAGTTCCGGCATGCCGCTTGCGAGCGCCACCAGGTCGGGTTTGCCGTCTCGATTCATGTCGGCAGCGACAACCTGGTAGCCACCGGTCAGATCCGTGGCGATCGTATGCTCGATGAACTGCGGAAATCTGCTGTCGGCTTGAGTCATGGCCAAGGCGAGCACGAGAAGAAAATGAGGGTTGATGGTCATCGTTTTGTTCGAGCTAATCCCACGGCCTCCAGCCGTGCGACCCCGACAGGCTAAGTCGTTCCGGCGTCGGTTCGAGCGGATCGTCCGAGCGGCGTCGGGATCGGAATCGGCATTCCAGTCGGTTTCGCGAAGCGAATTCGATCCCGGCCCCGATTGCGATCTCGATGTCGACTCCGAAAAGACTCGCCATGAAGATTATCCCACGCCCCGCATTGCGGGGCAGGCCGAAGCCACGGCTTCCAGCCGTGGCCGGTTACTCAAGCTGGTGGCGGCCGCGTCTCAGGTACCCTGCGAGCGCCGCAGTTGCACGAACCATTCGGCAAACTTCCGGACCCCTTCCTGGACGGGGGTC
>JAFNAH010000129.1 GCA_017860075.1 Acidobacteriota bacterium
AGCCGACTGAATCCGCGTTTGGCGCTGTTCCAACCTGACTCCAGGCCATTCCGGCGAGCGGGAATTGGCGCTCAAGCGCCAGGAGCCATCGCTGTCGGGATCGGAATCGAAGTCGCAATCGGTATCGCCATTCGAATTCATGATTGCCCGAAGGACCTCGAGGTTGAGGTTTGCTTCCGTTCGACGGCGATAGCGATCCCGATTCCGATACCGATCCCGAGGGAAGCTACGATTTGGACCGCTGTGCTGCGCAGACCAATGCTGCGCCTGGAAGGGGCGATCGATCAAAGGGGCTGCTACTCCGGAAGGGGCTTGCCTCTCGTCTCGGGCGCGAAGGGCAAAATGAGCAGCCCGAGCAGATAGATCAGCGCAATCGTGCTGGCTGCGGGACCGAACCCGCCCAGTGCCGTTACCAGGAAGCCGGTCAGGAAGGGCCCTGCCGATGCCAGAACGCGGCCGATGTTGAAGCAGAATCCGGCGCCCGTCGCCCGGATCCGTGTCGGACCAGCGCTCCAACATTAAGGGCCATCGTCGCGTAGCTGACATAGTCCGAGATCGTGGATCCATCCACGCCTTTGAGACTTGGCAGAGCGCGGATCAGCGTCGGCGTCCAGTTGGTTGCACCCCACAACCCGAAGACCGCGACAAAGGCGAGGCCGGATCCGACGAGGGTGGATCGCCTGAGGGCCGGCGAAAAGAGCTCCGCCAGTTTCCCCGAGCTGCCATCTCCCGCCAGTTGTTCGTTCGCGCGGGCCTTGACCCATCGTTCCGGTTCCTTCACCCACAACCGGACGAACATCGCAACTATCGCCGGCGCGATGCCGATGAGGAAAAGAAACCGCCAGCCGAAACCGCTCATCGCCAGGTTGACCAGTGCGGCGAAAAGGAATCCGGCCGCCCAGGCCGACTGCAGTATTCCCGCCGCCTTTGCACGTTTGTCCTCCGGCCACACTTCGGCAACCAGCGCCGCACCGGCCGCCCATTCACCGCCGATACCGAGGGCAGTCAGGAACCGGTAGATGGCAAGCTGCCACCAGGTCGCCGACAACGCAGCCATGCCGGTGAAGACGGCATAGATGAGAATCGTAAAGATGAGCGTCTTCGTCCGCCCGAAGCGGTCGGCGAGAACTCCGAAAAGTACACCGCCCGCGGCCCAGCCGATCAGGAAGATCGAGAAGATGATTCCGCCATACCACCCGATGATGTCTGATTCTGCCGCGCTGCCGGCCGTCGGTCCCAGCAGTTCCTGCAGCGCCGGATGGAGGACGATCGCGTAGATCGTCGAATCCATGGAATCGAATACCCAGCCGAGCCATGCGACGAACAGGACGAGCCATTGGTAACCGGTAACCCCTTCGCGCCACGATCGCTGTTTCATGGGCGAGCATTCTACAACAACCGGATGTTCATGCAGAGATTCATCACGGGGGTGACGGCCCGGAAAACCGCGAGCATGGCATCGACCAGGTCGGACCCCGTGGAGCCCAGCACTTCCCCTTCCGGGAAAGCGTAGTAGACCTGGAATCCCGCCCAGTTCGTGGCGGGCGCGGATTTGAGTGCCTGCCTGAGTCTTGTCATCGTGGGAAAATCCTTCTTCGATGCCTGGATGAACTGATCCTCCCAATTGCCCGCATGGAGCCGGAATCCCTCGCGCAGGATGAGCCGGCGCAGTTCACATTCCATCTGCCCGCCGGGTTTCACCTGCCGGAGCAAGCGGTGCCAATCCCAGTCCGGAGCCAGTTCACACTGAGGGAACTCGCGCGGGGCCTTGATATAGCCCCTCTCGACCTGCATACCGCATTCAAAGAGGCGATCCTCGGTGTCCATGGATATGAAAAACTTCGAGCAGCCGAAGCTGACCTTCGAAGACATGGGCATGGCGTCGCGGTTCGCGCGAGGAAGGTAGCCGATCCACTGCCAGAATACACCGCGGCCCCAGCGCTCAGTGACGAAAGTCTGACCGTAGCCCGACTCGAGAGCAAGCTTGAGAATGCGGGTGATGCGCTCGTTGTCCTTGAGATTACCTACGCGGATCCCGCGCTTGAAATCAAGGAATTCCGGCCGGAACCCGATTGCGGCGGCGGGTACCGGCGCGAAGGTACGTCGTGTTTTGTCCATCTTCAATGATCTCCAGGGAGATTGCCACCGGGCCATCGGCCCCCTTTGGGCGAACGGCTTCTTACGATGAACGATCTCCAAACACACCTCATTTTTGCTCCATTCAGACCTGGAACGCCAGCCCCGGATGTGCAATACCTGGCCCGGCGCAGAGGTATGTGCTTGCCATGCCAGATATTGTCTGGCCTGCCGTTGTGTTCTGGGTTAGCATGCAGCCCCGGGGCCGGAGCGGGACCCCACAACTGCAACTGACTGGCAGGGATCACGCATGGATCAGAAGTCCGGACAATCGAACATACCCGAAGGTCGGCTGTTGTCGCTTGATTTCTTTCGCGGCGTTACGATGTTCCTCCTGGTGGGGGAGGCGACCGAGCTCTACGTCCTGCTCGGGTCTCAGGCGCTGCAGGGAACAGTACTGGGCGCCATCGGCATGCAGCTTGACCACCACCCCTGGAACGGCCTGCGTTTCTGGGACCTCATCCAGCCGTTTTTCATGTTTATCGTCGGCGTCGCGATGCCTTTCTCCATAGGCCGGCGGTGGGAACACGGCGATACCTGGGCACAGACGTTCCGTCACGCGCTTCGCAGATCGGGATTGCTGCTGCTCTTCGGCTGGGGTCTTTACTGCATCGGGCCCGGCAGGCTTACGTTCGAACTCTGGAATGTCCTTGCCCAGTTGTCCTTCACCTACCTGGTTGCTTTCCTGATGATGCGAAAACCGGCACGGACGCAGATCTCTTTCACGTTTGCCCTGCTGGTGATTTCGGAGCTGCTCTACCGTCTTTGGCCCGTGGCCGGCTTCAACCAGGCGTTCACGCCCGACCAGAACTTCGGCTCCTGGGTCGACCTCCATATCATGGGGAAACTGTCCGAAGGCCACTGGGTGGCATTCAACGCTATTCCAACCACCGCGCACACCATGTGGGGAGTACTGGCCGGCCAGATCCTCAAGAGCAGCCGTTTGCCGGTAAGCAAAATGAGGACGCTGGTGATCCCGGGGCTCATCGGTGTGATCGCCGGCTACGCACTCGATCCCGTGACGCCGATAATCAAGCGAATCTGCACCAGCTCGTTCGTGATCGTCAGCGGCGGCTGGTGCCTGCTTGCTCTGGCTCTCTGCTACTGGCTGATCGATGTGAAGAAACTCCAGAAGGGCGTTCTTTTCTTCAACATCGTGGGAATGAATTCGATCTTCATCTACATGTTTACCAACACAGGCGGGGCGGAGTGGCTGCACAAGATTGCCAAACCGTTCACGATGGGAGTGTTCGCATGGGCCGGAGACCTCCAGGCCAAAATCGTCACGAGCCTGGTCGTCTGGGGAATGCTCTGGTACCTCTGCTATTGGCTCTTCAAGCGGAAGATCTTCATTAGGATCTAGCCGGAGATCTCCGCGCTTTCCGGAGAGCCCCGGCTGATGGTCGCTCGGTCTTGCTGAAGCCTCCGCGGGCGGTGCTTACATCCCCATCTTGCGGAGGTTTTCCAGGCAGTGCCTGACGCTTTCCAGCGGCGGCATGCCTTCAACCTCGTACTCGACGATATACCATTCTGTCTTGCCCACCTTGTCGAGGAGGGCGAAGACCTCTTTCCACTTCACGTCGCCTTCCCCCACATAGGCCTTGGGATTGGATTTCGAGTATTCCTTGACATGTACCGTAGCCGCCCTCCCGGGATACTTGCCGATGAAGGGGAGGGGATCTGCGCCGCCTTCCAGGGCATTGCCGATGTCGACCTGCATGACAACGTCCTGACTCGCGTGGGCGAAGAACGTGTCCCACGGCATCTCCCCGTCGAGCGGTTTGAACTCGATGGTGTGGTTGTGGTAGCCGACACGCATCCCTTCGGCTTTCAGTTTTCCCGCGATGGTGCTGAAGATGTGCGCGGTTTCAAGCCATGCCTTCCTGGACGAGGTCCTCTCCTCGGAGAGCCCGGGGACGATGAGGAATTCGTTGCCGAGCGTCCTGTTGAACTCCACAGTCGCCGGCAATTCCTTGTCCACCAGAGTGTCCAGCCCGATGTGAGTCCCGCAGCATCTCAGCCCGTGGTCGTCGAGCATTTTGCGCAGTTCCTTTGCGCTGCGCTTGTAGTACCCCGCAAACTCAACGCCCTGGTAGCCCATCCTGGCGACGGCCGCGATCGTACCCGGCAGGTCCTGTTCACACTGGTGGCGGACCGAATACAGCTGAAGGCCGATCGGCTTCCGCACCTCAGCCGCGGGACTGCCGTGCAGCCACAGCGGGCCGGTTGTTCCCGCAGCGGCCAATCCCGCAGCGCCCAGTTTCATGAAACTACGCCTGGAAATCTCCCCGTTTTCTGGTGATCGCATCTTTCCTCCTTCGAGATCGTTCGATTCTAGCAGAACTTGCCGATAGGCAGGCATGAGGTTATGCTTGCGATTTGGGCTCGAGCTAAGTCTAATGCTCCAGAGCATCCTAGCCGAATTGTGAAATGGACGGTTTCGCCGTGGAAAAAGAAAACAAAGGTTTGCCTCCGATAAGCATCGATCCCAACACCTTCCTGAAGGAGCAGTTCGTCCTTCCGATGCTGCCCAGCACCCTCATGCAGATCCTTCAGGTGGTGCACTCTGATGTGGGGGGAGCAGCCCAGGTCACCGAGCTGATCGGCCGCGACGCGTCAATGGTTTCCCACATCCTGAGAGTCGTCAACTCGGCCTACTACGCGCTGCCCAAGCAGATTGCCAACCTGCAGCATGCGGTAGCGTACATCGGCCTTGGGGAGGTTTCGCGCATCTGCCTGACGCTTTCGGTCATCAACACGCTCAAACCGAAGGACAAGAAGGAGCTTCAAAACTTCTGGCTCCACTCCTATCTCTGCGCCCTGATCGCGAAACGCCTCGTCCGTGAGTACCGGAATGTCGGCGAGATCGGCGACCTTTACGCTGCCGCGCTCCTGCACGACATAGGCAAGCTCGTCTACACCCGCTTCTTCCCCGACCACTACGCCGAAATGAGGAAGTACTGTGCCACGTACGGGAGGTTCCTGGTCGACGCGGAGCAGCATTACTCCATGCCATCTCACATGACGTTTGGCGCCCTCCTGTGCGACCACTGGAACCTGCCTGCCACGGTCAAGCGCGCATGCGAGGCGCACGAGCTCCAGGATCTCAAGGTGTTCAAGTCGAGGCCCGACGCCACTCCCTTTGAGCTCGTGATCATCGTTTCCAACCTGATCGCGGCGCTGGCGACAGATTTCCTCGAGGAATCGCTCAAAGAGGAAGTAACGACGGAGATCAAGAGCTGCCTCGGGATCGGGAAGGAGGAACTCGTCAAGTTCCTCGGCGATGTCTACGAGCTGAAGATCAAGGCCGAGACTACCATCGGTCCCATGGTCTAGACGTCGAGCGGACCGCTTGCCTGATAGAGAGCAGACCCCCCGCCATGGACTGTGCCATCCGCCTGGCCTGCGCCCAGCCGTCGTGCCGTGGTTAACCTGTAACTTCATGATCAAGCAGGATCAGCCCTCGATATCGGGATCGGAATCGCGGGCGCGGTCGGCATCGGCACTCGAGGCATGACGAACCAACAT
>JAFNAH010000004.1 GCA_017860075.1 Acidobacteriota bacterium
ACCGTCAGTCAACCGCATCTCGATCCTGCCTGGGAAGGGTTGAAGGGGCGCGCAGAATCACTGCTGCAGTGCGGCGCAGAGGGCGGGCGGCACCGCCCCGGGCTGGAGGCGACGGTGAGGGAAATGCTCTGCGTTCTCCTCCGGCCCGAGACTCATGCGGTCTATGTCTGCGGGCACCCGGGCACGGTCAGTAACACGGTGCGCATACTGACCGCTCGAGGCTACGTCCCCAACAAGGACGTGATGAGCGAGAGGTATTTCCCTGAGCGCCCGGGGGCGCATCGCATCACCGCTGCAGCCGAGCCGGGGCTGTGAATTGAGGCGTTCCGGGATTCAGCGAGACTCAAGACGTCGTGGAACAACCGGCGCATGAACGAACCTGGCTATGCGCTCCCCAAGCTATCGCGGCGCCGGAGTGCCAGCACCGCGAGGTCGTCCGTCCTCGGCGCGCCCGCGAGAAACCGCGCCAGGTCATCGAGACAGGCCCCAACCACGGCGCGGGGCGCATCCAGCCGGTGGGCGGATGCAAGCGTCGCGATCCTCTCCACACCATACTCTCCCGCGACGGGATTCCGCGCCTCCGACAGGCCGTCGGTGTACAGAAACAGGAGATCGCCGCGAGCCACACCTACCTTTTCCGTGGAATAGCTGCTGTTGCAGAAGAGCCCCAGCGGCAGGCCGCTGGCCTCGAGGCGGGTAACCTGCTCGTGGCGAACCCAGAGAGCCGGAAGGTGACCGGCGTTACACGTCTCCACTTCACCCGACCGATCCGCTCGGCCGCAAACGAGGGTGGCGAAGAACGCAGGCGTCGTGCTCTCGCAGAATACCCGGTTGGCCCGTCCCATCATCTCATCGAGCGGCAGGCCAAGGCCTCCCAGGCTCCTGAAGATGGCGTGAAGGTGGGACATCATCATGGAAGAGGCAATTCCCTTCCCCGAGACGTCGCCCAGCGCAAAGAAAATGCCGCCGTCAGGCAGCGGGATCACGTCGCAGTAATCCCCGCTCACGGGTCCGACCGGTTCGTAATGGTAGCCGATCTCCCATGCCGGCAGGTCGAGGTCGGCCCTCGGCAGCAACTCACGCTGGAGCCGCCACGCCAGTTCCAGGTCCTGTTCGAGCGCTCGCTGCTGTTCGGAAGTCAGGTGATCAAGGCAGTTGCGAAGCAACGGATCAACGAGCAGGCGCCGCTCTTCGACCGGGTCGTTGCAGATTACACAAAGGCCGTAACTCCCGCGGTTCATCCGCTCGAGCGCATCATCGACCTCCTGAAGGAGGTTGACAAGCGGCGCAGGATCGGGAGCCAAAGGTATCGCGGCCTGCAGGCGGTCGCGCCGGTCGTGCAGCTGGTGTTTCAGGATGCCTTCGATTTGAGCGTCCATGCCAGACCTCTCACTATCGCGTTCGGCCCGCGCCGCATCCCGGTTCAGGCCGGACGGCCGAAGCCGGCGAATCGGCCGTGCCACGCAAAATGCCGGAAAAGCGGACCTGACCGCCGGCTACCGTGTCAGCGAGCGGAACTGCTCGAGGAAGATTCGGGCCGTCTTGTCTAGGTTTTCGATCGAACCACCGCCCTCCAGGACCTCGCACATCTCATAGGCCACGTATCCCCGATAGCCCGCCTCCTTGAGCGCATCGAAAAAAGACTTGTAGTCAATGAATCCCTTCCCGAAAGGAACCGCGCGAACAACGTCCTCCTGTTTGAGGTAATTGACGATCGTGGGATCGTATCGAAACCGGGGCTGTTTCACGTAGTCCGCTACTGTCGTATAGACCATGAGCGGGGCCATTTTGCGAACCGCATCCGCCAGTTCCTTGCCGCTCATTCCCTGGAGGGCCGGAGACCAGGCGTCGAAAGCGGCTTTGCAGTTGGGCTCGTTAACCTCCGTGATCAGCCAGTAAGTCGCATCCGGGTGGATGGCGATGTCGTGATGGTTTTGCACCACGAGCGTGATTCCGAACTCGGCGGCTTTCCGAGACGCCATCTTCAGGCCCTGCACGACGGCCCCCCACTGAACATCGAACGGGATCCCGGGTCTCTCGTAGCCTGTAAAGACGCGGACATAGGGGCAATCGAGGTCCCGCGCAAGGCGCGCCAGTTCACCGACATAGATCGCGTTGATTTCGGCGCTGGGTACGCCGGGCTTTTCCACGCCGGCCGTAAAATCCGGGTAGCCGGCCAGGCAAACGGGTTTGATCCCAAGTTCCTGCATCCTTGCTTTCAGCTTTTTCCGTGCTTCCGCGTCATAGTCGAGAGGAGCCAGGTGGGGGCGCTTCGACACGATCTCGACATGAGAGAATCCCAGTTCTTTCGCCTTGACCAGAAACTGGTCCAGGCTCAATTGAGCTTGACCGCGCCAGACACCTGCGTAGCTCACAGAATGCAGGACCGGCGTGAACTGGTAGTTCCGGCTCGGAGTCTGAGAGGAGGCGGCAACTGAGAAAAGAAGTACTAGTGCAGGAATCATCGTCACGGTCAGGCGCCCGGCGGTGCGCTTGCTCATAGGCATTCTCTCCTTAAGGAATCTTGGTATCAGAGTATAGTTTAACCGGCGCGGTTCTCCGGCCAAGGGAAAATCTGAGGAGGTTGCATTTGTCGGGGCGAGGCGGCATGATACCGCTTCTACGGGAAGGCCATGATTATCGCCGTTGATGAAAAGATTCCTTACTGGGAGCAGGCATTCCCACCGGTAGGCGAGGTCCGCCTCTTCTCCGCCCGGAAGGTTCGTACAGCCGACCTCGGTGACGCCGAGGCGATGGTTGTTCGTTCCGTGACACGGGTCGACGCCGCGCTGCTCGAGGGAACGCGCATCCGCTTTGTGGGCACCGCCACGATCGGGATGGACCATCTCGATGAGAGGTACTTGAAGCAGCGTGGAATCTACTTCACCAACGCAGCGGGCAGTAACGCCAACGCCGTCGCCGAGCATGTCGTCGCAGCCCTCCTGCTCACTGCACGCCGGAAGGAGTGGAACCTGGCGCGCAAGTCGATGGCGGTGATTGGCGTCGGGCACGTCGGCTCCAGGGTGGTGCACAAGGCCGCCTCCCTCGGTATCAGCACAGTCCTCTGCGATCCCCCCCTCAGGGAGTCGACCGGAGACAGGAAGTACGTTTTTCTCGAAGACGTCCTGGACGCAGACATACTGACCCTGCATGTTCCGCTGAAGAAGGAAGGGCCTTATCCAACCTGGCACATGTTCGACGAGGCTGTACTTGGCCGGCTAGCTCCGCGACAGTTCCTGCTGAACACTTCGAGGGGCCCGGTGATAGACAATCGCGCTCTCAAGCAGATCCTCCAACGAAATGCGATCGAGGGCGCAGCGCTGGACGTCTGGGAAGGCGAACCTCGCATCGACTACGAACTTCTGCGCATGACGGACCTCGGCAGCGCTCACATTGCCGGATATTCATTGGACGGGAAGGTCCAGGGCACTGCCATGATCCTGGAGGAGCTGTGCCGCTTCTTCGGCATCGCATGCACCTGGGACACCGCGGGGATCTTCCCGCCGCTTGCACGCATCGCGCCCGCCCCGGGCACAAGCGGTCTGGACGCCGTATGTTCCGTCGTTCTGCAGGCTTTCGACATTCTGGTGCCTGACGCGAATCTGCGGGCCCTCGAGCGGCTCGCCCCGGACGTCGCCGCGTCCGCCTTTGACAGGCTGCGCAACGACTATCCGCTGCGACCCGAGTTCCGTCATTTTGTGGTGGAACTGGACGGGAGGAACGAGGATCTGGCGGCTCCCCTGTCGGGACTCGGTTTTCAGGTTTCCGCGGCTGCATCGGCGACTAGCCCGATGGCCTGATTCTTCGCGCGGCTCTGCGGATCGCCAGCTGAAGAAGCACGATGGCCCCGCAGCTCACCACCGTAACCCAGAAACCTGCCCCAATACCCTGATCCTGCGCAATCTTGCCTGCCAGCCACGGCGACGTCATGCCCCCGCAGAGGGCGAGAACAAAAATGACACTGAAAGCGGTACCGGAGTGACTCGCGAACGCGGTGCCTGCCTGTGCGAGAGTGGTCGGAAAGATCGTCGCGAGTCCGAGGCCGACGAGTGCGACGCAGAGCGCCGCCACGGCACTGTTGCCCGAGAAGATCAGTCCGATCGTCGACAGCATCGCGAGCAGGGCACCGCCGGCGACGAGGGTCGCGCCCGACATCCTTGCCCCGATCCGGCTCGCTGCCATCCGGCCGACCAGTACTGCACCCCAATAGCCTGCAAGGGCATAGGCCGCGGCACTCTGACCCAGGTTGTGACGCTCCTCGAGAAAGCTCGAAACCCAGCCGCCGACCGTGAACTCGTTGCCGCTCTCAAAGAGAAGGAGGAACCCGAACAGGTACAGCAACGGGCTGGAGAGAACAGCACGCAGTTCAGAAGGCTGGAAACCTCCTCCATGTTTTGCCGCGGGAAATCGTGCGAGCACAAAGAGTGCGAACGGCGCGAGAGTCAGGATGCTTAAGCTGATCAGGATGAAACGAAGCCCCAGCGTGGTGATCAGGGAACCTATGAAAAACGGCGTGAAGAGTGCGCCGATACCGAAGAAGATTCCAAGGAGGTTCAATGCGCTCTGCCGCCGGTCAGGGCTGATATCGTTCAGGAGCGCATTCGTGCCGCCGTTCAAGGCCCCGCCGGCAAACCCCAGCACTGACGTCGAAACGACGATTGAACTGTACGCCGCCGACCGTGAGAGCATGGCGAACGCCCCGCTGATCAGCAGGGCGCTCGCCACAAGAAGGAGGCGAAAGCCGAAACGGTCGCAGACCGGGCCGAAAACCAGCGAGCCCATCAACATCGCAAAGTTCATGAACAGAAAAAGCATTCCGGCATCCACCTTCTGCAGCCCGAGAGTCAGGGTGAGAGAAGGCAACAGGGATCCCAGGGACGACATGACGACGCCGAATACGAAAGCGCCGGCAAAGATGGAAAGGTGCAGTCCCGGGTATGCCTCTGATTTTGCGTGCATGATGGCCTCGGCTCGAAGGCTGGGCAAAATCACCGCTTCGGTGCGCGCGCGTAATAAAAATCGGTGAAGGCCTGATAGACACTGTCCATGTGGCCCGGACGCACACCCGAAACGTTCGGCGAAACGAAGGTGGGCGGGACCTTCCCTTGTTCCGCCAGGCGCGCCGCCGTTTCGGCCACGAGCGACATCGCGATGGTTATCGCCGCCACGGTCGATCCCGCAGCGACATGTTCGATCTGTCCGACATCTACCAGGGCATCCTCCGGCGGGATGCAGTTGTCGATTGCGATATGTGCGACATCAGACAATTTCATACCGGAAGAGTGCTTCGCCTGCGCGACCCGGGCATTCTGAAGCGAGGAGACCGAGATAACCGTGAGGCCTTTGTCCCGCGCTTCCTGTGCGACTTCGATCGGGGCCGCATTCAGACCACCGTGCGAGAAAACGAGCATGCAGTCGCGCGGTTCCAGCGCATAGCTCTGCAGGAAGACCTTGGCGTAGCCTTCGCGACGCTCCAGCCAGAGCAGTTCGCGGGCCCCGCCGGGGCCGATGACACTGGTCCACATCAATCGCGGGTCATAGAGCGGGTAGAAGCCGACAAAGCTCCCGTAACGGGGGAAAATGTCCATCACGGGCATCACGCTGTGGCCGCTGCCAAAGATATATACCCGACCTCCGCCCGTAATGGACCTGGCCATCGCCGCTCCGGCCTTGCGGATAGGCTCCGATTGCGTTGAGCGGATTTGCGACATCACTTCCTGGATTCGGGCAAGATAAATGTCGGCTGACATTTGTGTAATCACTCCTCTCCTGAAAGGCCTCCGCAAGGAAGGCGTTGGGTTACAGAAAGCTGTTCATGGCGATCCTGGCGGCACCTATGAGCCCGGCGCGTTCACCCAATGCGGAGAGTTCGATGCGAACGCGGCGGGCGGCAAATGGCTGGCACCAGCGGACGAACTCCCGACGAACCCTTCCCGCGAGGTACTCGCCGGCCTGGAAGAGCCCGCCGCCAAGGACGACCATCTCGGGATCCAGGGTGCTCACCAGGTTGGCAATCGCCATGCCGAGATACACAGCGACCTCATCGATGATCTCCGTCGCGCGGCTTTCGCCGTCGACCGCAGCCTGAAGCACGCGCTGTGCGCTCCACCCATCTCCCGCCCGGGCCTGATCATCAGCCAGTCTCACGGCACCTTTGCGGCCGACAGCGCTGCCGGAGGCCTCCGCTTCGAAGCACCCCACCTGGGCATACAACCCGGAAAAAGTCGGGTTCAGAGCCATCCATCCGACCGCTCCGGCGAGATCGTTGTGGCCGTGCAGAACATGTCCATCCGCCATGATCCCCGCCCCGATCCCGGTTCCGACCGCCAGGAAGACGACGTCTTTGAGGCCCCTGGCAGCCCCGAGCCATGTTTCTCCTCTTACGTAACCGCTTCGATCGGAATCGAGTGCGATCGGCAACGGGAGCCGCTCTTTGAGCAGCTGCTCCAGAGGGATGTGATCCCATCCGGCTACGTTCGGCGCCCAGACGGTCCGGTCTGCATGGTTGACCCAGCCCGGCACAACAAAGCCGACGGCGGCGGTCACCACATCGCGCGGCGCGTGCTCGATCGCCTGCGTTGCCAAAACAACGATCTGTTCACTCACCGAATCCGGCGATTCCCGGCTGGTGGGAACCGTTCTCGAATACTCGACCGAGCCGTCGGTCAGGACAAGGCCGCAGGCAATCTTTGTCCCTCCCACATCCAGTGCCACAACTCCGCGTCGTTGACGCATGATGCACTCCATGCCGGCAGTCAGTCTCAAATGCCGGCGCTATTCTGGCAGAGATTAAAGCGTCGCGCTACCACTTCCCTGAAGCCCGGGCGAGTGAACGGCGGCACGGCATTCTTCGCCCGCGGAATTGGTGGCCTGCCGGGGAGATTGGGAGTAAAAAGGGCGGGTGCTCGACTATCTGAAATCCGCCGGACGGTTTACACTCAGACACTGGCCGACGACGATCTTCGTCGGCGGGACACTGCTGCTCGCCATGACCACAAATATCCTCGAGCGTTTCTTCGTCTACTACCCGATGAAGGAGATCTTCGCAGACCCGTCACGCTTCGGCCTGCAATTTGAGGACGTCCGTACCGTCACCGAGGACGGGGTCAAGGTGCACGGCTGGTTCGTCCCGAAGCCGGGTGCACGTTTTACGTTCCTTGTCTTCCACGGAAACGCAGGCAATATCAGCCACCGCCTGGGCTGGATCCAGATGCTTCACGAGCTGGATGCGAACGTGATGATCATCGACTACCGCGGATACGGCCTGAGCGAGGGGAAGCCGTTCGAAAAAGGGCTGTATCTCGACGCCCTCGCGGCTTACGGCTGGTGGGCCAGAGAACGCACAGCGGACCAAAGCAGGCTGATCCTGGTTGGGGAGTCTCTGGGAGGTGCCGTCGCCATCGACCTTGCGTCCAGGGTCCAGGTCGACGGCATCGTACTTCAGTCCACCTTCACTACCGCCTGGGATATGGCCAAGACCATAATGCCGGTGGGCCTTCTGCAGCCGCTCACGCGGGTCCGGTTCGATTCTGCGGCCAAGATCCGGGCAATCCGCTGCCCGAAACTGTTCATCCACGGTAACCGTGATGAGATTGTCCCGATCCGCCTCGGCAGGAGGCTCTACGAGCTCTCTCCGCCTCCGAAAGAGTTCTATGAGGTCGACGGCGCGGGGCATAACGACCTCATCCCTGCGGCGGGAAGTGAATACTCGAAACGCCTGCGGACCTTTTTGTCGGGAATCGGTCAGCTGCCGCCGTCCCGCTGACTCTTGTCCGCCCCGGCACCTCGGACCAACCGGTGCCTGTCGCGGGGCTACCGGCTCGAAGGATCGTAGGCGAGATACGGCGCCAGCCAGCGTTCCACCACGCCCACCTCCATCCCTTTGCGGCGGCTGTAGTCAATAACCTGATCCCGATCGATCTTGCCTACGGCGAAGTACCTCGCTTCGGGATGCGCGAAATAAAGTCCGCTCACCGAGCTGGCGGGCAGCATCGCATACGACTCGGTCAAGCGCATTCCTATCCGCTCCTCAACTCGCAGAAGGTCAAAGAGGATCTGCTTCTCGGTGTGATCAGGACAGGCAGGGTAGCCGGCGGCCGGGCGGATGCCGCGGTACCTCTCACGGATCAGGTCCTCGATCCCAAGCTGCTCATCCCTGCCGGATCCCCAATCCTCCCTGACCATCTTATGGAGCACCTCGGCAAGGGCTTCGGCCAGGCGATCTGCGAGCGCCTTGGTCATAATGGACCTGTAATCGTCCTGATCCGCTTCGAACCGCGCGCAGAGCTCTTCAACGCCCAGGCCGGCGGTTACGGCAAAAACGCCGAGGTAATCCTGCAGCCCGCCGTCAACCGGTGCGATGAAATCGGCCAGGGCCTGATTGTACTGCCCGTCCGGCTTCGCGGTTTGCTGACGGAGTGTGTGGAAAACGGCAATCCGCCTGGAGGGTTCATCCTCCCCGAACACCAGGATGTCGTCGCCGTCGCTGTTCGCCGGGAAGAACCCATAGACCGCACGCGCGGTGAGGAGTTCCCCGGAGACAATGTGCTGCAGGAGTTCCCGGGCATCGTCGTACAGTTCACGGGCTCTTACCCCGACAGCCTTGTCATCAAGGATCTCCGGGTAACGTCCACGCAATTCCCAGACATGAAAGAACGGGGTCCAATCGATGTACGGCACGATTTCGGCGAGCGGGAAAGGGGAGATGACGCGGGAACCCAGCCAGGAGGGCTTCGCGATATCCTCGGCCCGCCAGCGTATCGGAGTCCGCCGCAGCCTGGCCTGTGCCAGCGTGACGAGCTGCCTTTGCGGCGCCCGGCCGCGGTGCTGTTCGCGGATCCCCTCCTGCTCGCGCCTGGTGGCTGCCTCGAAGTCTTCCCTCTGGCCGGGATTCAACAGACTGCCTGCCACTCCTGCCGCTCGCGACGCATCGGAGACGTGCACAACTGCACCCCGGTAGGCCGGGGCAATCCTGACGGCCGTGTGCACCCTGCTCGTCGTGGCACCTCCGATGAGCAACGGCGTCCGAAATCCCTCCCGTTCCATCTCGCGCGCCACATGAACCATTTCGTCCAGCGAGGGCGTGATCAGGCCGCTGAGGCCGATGATGTCCGCGTTCGCTTCCCGCGCCGCTTTCAGGATCCTGTCGCACGGAACCATGACGCCGAGGTCGACAACCTTGTAGTTGTTGCAGCCGAGCACTACGCCGACAATATTCTTGCCGATGTCGTGAACGTCCCCTTTCACGGTGGCCAGCACGATCGTCCCCCGAGCGCCCAGCGCCCCGGACTCTCTCTGCTCCTCCATGTACGGAAGCAGATACGCAACAGCCTTCTTCATCACCCGCGCGGTCTTGACGACTTGCGGGAGGAACATCTTGCCAGCGCCGAACATCTCACCGACCGTGCTCATGCCCGCCATCAGCGGGCCTTCGATCACTGCAAGCGGGCTGCCGTACTTGAGACGAGCCTCTTCGACATCGATTTCGATGTGGTCCGAAATTCCCTTGATCAGGGCGTGGGCAAGGCGTTGCTCGACGGATCCCTGTCTCCAGGCATCCTCCTGCACCTCGTCCCTCACGGCCGGCCCCGACGCACCCGCGTAACGGATCAACCTTTCCGTCGCGTCCGGACGCCGGTTCAGGAGGACGTCCTCGACAAGGGTCAGCAAGTCACCGGGAATCTCCTCGAAGACGGTAAGCTGCCCGGCGTTCACAATTCCCATATCCATACCGGCCCTGATCGCATGATAGAGGAAGGCGGAATGCATCGCCTCGCGGATCGGGTTGTTTCCGCGGAACGAAAAGGAAATGTTGCTTATTCCGCCGCTTATCTTGCACAGCGGCATCGCGGCTTTGATCTGTCGCGCGGCTTCGAGGAAGCTGACCGCGTAGTCAGCGTGCTCTTCCATGCCCGTGGCGACCGTCAGTATGTTGGGGTCGAATATAATGTCCTGCCGCGGGAAACCGATCTCCTCCGTAAGGATGTGGTAGGCACGGCGGCAGATCTCGAAGCGGCGGCTGGTCGTTACCGCTTGTCCCTGCTCATCGAAGGCCATAACGATGACGGCGGCCCCGTACAACCGCGCCAGCCGTGCGCGCTGGCGGAAGACCTCCTCGCCTTCCTTCAGGCTGATCGAATTGACGACCGGCTTTCCCTGCACACATTGCAGTCCGGCTTCGATCACTTCCCACTTGGAGCTGTCGATCATGATCGGAACCCTGGCGATGTCCGGCTCCGAGGCGATCAGGTTCAGGAATGTGACCATGGCCTGCACAGAGTCGAGCATGGCCTCGTCCATGTTGACATCTATGATCTGCGCTCCGCCTTCTACCTGTTGACGGGCAACCGACAAGGCTTCCTCGAATCGGCCGTTCAGGATCATCTCGGCAAACCTGGAAGATCCCGTGACATTGGTTCTTTCCCCTACGTTGACAAACCCCGTTTCCGGACGAAACGTCAGGGCCTCGAGGCCGCTGAGGCGGGTGTATGGTTCGGGGGCGGCGGGGACGCGTGGCGCGAACGGTCTCACCGCCTCGGATATCGCGCGGATGTGATCCGGCGTCGTGCCGCAGCACCCGCCCGCGATATTCAGCCATCCCTCGGACGCGAAGCCGCTGAGTGCGGCTGCCATCTCGCCGGGCGTTTCGTCGTATTCGCCGAATTCATTGGGGAGGCCCGCGTTGGGATAACAGCTGAGGTAGTTCGGGACCAGGCCGGCAAGCTCCTCGAGATAGGGCCGCATCTGCGCCGCTCCGAGCGCGCAGTTGATCCCGATGCTGAGCAGCGGGATGTGCGAAACCGATATCCAGAAGGCCTCAGGCGTCTGGCCCGAGAGCGTCCGGCCGCTCGCATCCGTGATCGTCACGGAGACCATGACCGGCAGCCGGGAGCCGCGCTCGGCGAAGTATCGCTCGACCGCAAACAAGGCGGCCTTTGCATTCAGGGTATCGAAGATGGTTTCGACGAGGATGACATCCACGCCGCCCTCGGCAAGCGCACGAACCTGCTCGTAGTAGGCCGCCGCAAGCGCGCGGAAAGTGATCGCACGGTAACCGGGATTGGCGACATCGGGCGAGAGAGAGGCCGTCTTGTTGGTCGGCCCCATCGCGCCGGCCACGAAGCGTGGCCGGGCCGGGTCGCGGCTTGAGAATTCGTCTGCCGCCTTCCGTGCGATCCGGGCAGCCGCGAGGTTCAAATCCCGAACCATGTGCTCGAGCCCATAATCCGCCATCGAGACTGCGTTCGAGCTGAATGTGTTTGTCTCGATGATGTCCGCGCCTGCCGCCAGGTATTCGCGGTGGATCGCCCCGATCAGGTCCGGCTGCGTGAGAGAGAGCACGTCATGGTTACCGCGCAGGTCGCGGGGATGCCCGGCAAAAGCAGGCCCCCTGTAGGCGGCTTCATCCAGGCAGTATCGCTGAACCATGGTCCCCATGGCACCGTCGAGGATCACGATGCGCTCGCGCAGAAACGATTCCAGCAGACCCGGCTGTCTCATACGAGCCCATCCTTTTGATTGAGTGTACGAACTGAAGTTACAGACTCGTATGGTGGTGCGCAACGCCAAAAAGGAGCGGGGGTGAGCGCGCTGCGCAGGCAAGGCCATCTCCCAATTCTATGTGGCGGGCCTTCAGCCCTTGGGACAACTTACTCCGTCCAGTCCCGGGATTTCACCCCATAGGCGCTAACTTAAGCCCATTGCTCCTTCGCACACTCCAACCTGGACTTAGACTTGGGCCTGGACCTTGGCTTGGACCTGGACTGGCGGTTGTCGCGCAGCCGCAACCGCAGAAAACCGGTCACCTCCTGCGTCAACCATACAGAATGCTCCAGAGAAAGCGCAGGGCGCGCGAACACACTGGTCAAAGTCCACGTTTAAGTCCAGGTCCACGTTCGGGTTCGACGACGCGATGAAATCTGGACCAAGTTAGCGCTTATGGGATCTCGCCCCGAGCTACTATGAAGACGCGCCTCCAGCGCTCAAACCGCCCGTCTGGATCCGGTTCTGAGGGCCGGAGCCCCGGTTCATACCGGCGGGCCGGAGCCCCGGGAATTGTAGGCACAGACAGCCAAGGGCTGAAAGCCCGCACCACTGGAAGTCGTGAGGCAGCGACAGCGGAGCGGATCCGCTGGAACCTGCCTTCCGTCACGCGTCGAAAGAGCCCGGCCTGGAAACATGCGCAGGAGGCTCCGTGAAACCTCCGGGCAGGCAGGAGGAGCACGGGCAGATCCTGCGCAGGTAGTCAAAGGTGTAAATACCCGTGTCGTGGTTGTCGCTCCAGCCGAAATGAAGCGCGTAATTCCCGACCGGCTCCACGGTCACCCGCTCCAGGCTGGCGGGGATTGATCCCGGCTCGACCTTCGGTTCGGCGGTGAATTCGTCGATGCACAGGGCGCAGGGGCATTTCTCTCTGAGATACCAGGATGGATAGCTGCCGACGTGGCCGTCATTCCAGGTGATCTCGGTGAGGCGGGGGCTCACTCTCTTCACCAGCGTGGGCATGAGATAGGGCAATGGACTCTTCCTCCCTTCGGGGAAAATCACCGCAGCTCCGTGCCCGGGTGCGGCCGAGTGCCGCACTCCGGCCGCCGCACCCATGCGACACTCTTCATACCACACCCGGCGCTCCCATGAGAAATTGGTTGTGAGGGACAGGGAAGATTGGTAATCTCGCGCGCGACGCCCTGGAAATACCGGGGGATTCCAGCCCGCTCGCCCTGAAACGGCGGAAGGCGATTCTTCGTATCGATAACAGGGAGGTATAAGGCCGGCATGCTGAGGGACACTTTTGCGTGACCGGCAAGACGGACAGGATGAGCACCCCTGACAGCACTCCGCCGGGAGAACCCGGTTCCGTAAACTTCTCGCAGCAGCTGCGATCGATGATGGAGGCCGTCCACGATGGACGTACTCCTTCCGACGTCCTTCTCCGCTTTGCCCGATCCCACGAACAGGAGGCCGTGCGCTATTGTGTCCAGAGGATGACAGAGCCCGATCTGAGCCTCATGGAAGAGATGATGATAGCCCGCCTCCTCCAACAGGCCGGGCTGGTCCAGCAGTTCGTGGGAGCCCTGCTTTCGCTGGACCCTCAGGCCGCGCAGAACCTGGCGCGAAAGCTCCAGACTGCGGAGCGGGGCCTGGACCTCAAGATCGCGCCCTTCCTTCAGTCGGAAGACAACTCAATCGTGATGCACTCTCTCGAATTGCTGGAAGTGATCGCGGAAAGCAAGCAGATCGTTCCGCTGCTGTTTGGCTTGATCAGCAGCGACAATCCCCGGATACAGTCGAAGGCCGCGCTCATCATCCAGAAGCTCGACTCGGAGCAGGCCTACACGCGAAGGCTATTGCAGCATCCGGATGCCCGGGTAAGGGCCAATGCGCTGCAGGGCATCGTTGATCGCGCAAACGACCAGGGGGGAGAGTTTCTCCTGCAGGGGTTGGCGGATACAGATCACCGGGTGCGCACCCTCGCGGCTGTAGGGCTGTCGCGCCTGGGAGACCCGCAGGGACTCCAGACTCTCTTCAGGATGCTCCGTCATCCCAAGCCTATCGAACGACGCAGCGCCGCGTGGGGACTCGGCGTCTGCGGGAATGCCTCCGCCCTGCCCAGGCTCGAAGTCCTCGCACGAGGAGATCCCGACGAGCGGGTCCGGGAACTTGCTGCCCAGGCCTGCCAGAAGATTACAGAGCGCGCCAAGCCCGAGGAGAAGCAGGAATAGTGGAGCGCTCCCGCATGGCACAGCCGTAAGCTTCCTCCATCTCAGGCCAATCGAAACTTCCTGCGAGGTCGAAATCGGCACCGGCCCCGCCACTGCTATCAGCATCGGCCGGGAGCTGCGATCGAATCCCCGGGCCTGCGGGCCGATCATGATTTCGGACGCCGATATCGATCGCGATCCAGATTCCGGTCCCGCCACCGGGGGTTCTTTTCTCCGTGGCCTCTCGCTCCGCCTCGGAACATACCACCCCGACAGATGGTATACTCTTGTGCCATGGTGCCTTTCAGAAAGACGCTTTTGCTTTGCCTTGTTGGCCTGATGCCAGCCGGCCTCCAAGGTCAGTAT
>JAFNAH010000608.1 GCA_017860075.1 Acidobacteriota bacterium
GCCAGTGCCAGATCGGTTTCGCTTTCTCCCAACTCTCGGAGAAGGTCCGTTCCCGGATCATCCGCTTCGTGTTCGCGGCGCAGATCAGCGAAATGCATCCGGCGGGATCGTAGAACCTTCGATCCCCGCGCGCGGGGGCAACTGTGCATTCATTGCACCGTGTGGAGGACAAGAAATGACAGGACGCCCGCGCAAGTGCCCGCGCTGCGGGTCGGAGCGGATCGCCGGGATACTCTACGGTCTGCCCGCTCTCTCGGAAGAGCTTCGCCTGGCTTTGGAGACCGGGAGCGTTGTGCTGGGCGGTTGTGAGGTCACCGGGAACGATCCGCGCTGGCGTTGCCTTGGGTGCAGTTACGAGATGGGCCGCCCGAGAGGGGCGTCGGGCGCCTCTCTCGGCGACGACGACCTTGCCTGACACGCACGAGGGCGATGGCCGTCGCCTTTTCCGTCAGGCGGGAGCCTCCCTCGAGAATTCATCCAGCAGCAATCGCGTCATCCGCACTGCATGAACGGGATCCCTGCCTATTGCGGTCTCATCGGACAGGACGAAGCCGGCATAGCCTCGAGCGGCCAAATCGAACAGATGACAGACCTCGGTGCGCGTGGGCTCCTCGTGCAGAGTGAGATGCTCCATGACCTGGCCGGCCATGAGGACCGGGCAGCGCTCTGTACGCGGTTCATATCCGGATATCCAGTGCGCCAGACCTGCCGGCCCCAGTTGCGCGCCCAGGTCGCCGCGACAGACCCAGAGTGCATCGACGAGACTGGCAATCGTGCTCGCGTTCTGCACCGCTTCCCCGCGCTCCACCTTGCCGATCACGGGGGAGCCAGGGGCGTGGCGCCTGACCCAGGAAGCCTCGGTCCCGTCTCTCATGAACGAGAAGGCAAACGAAATCCCGCCCAGGCAGGCAGTGGCCCTGATGCAGGAGAGGTCGCGCGGAGAAACATCGTCCAGGACGATCGGGTGTTCAAGCACGTTGATCCCTTTTCGGGATCTCAGCGTGCCGCGGGTCAGCGACACTGCCTGCAGCGAATCCGGGCAGACAGCCTCGACCCGAAATCTCAGGCGGTCGTCGTCGCTGCTCAGCGTATCGCCGCCGCTCACGCCCGAGAATATCTCCGGGTGCGGAAGCGGAATCGTGCCGCCTGATCCTGAAAGCGAAAACACGATCCGGTCGCCGACCCTCACTGCCCGATCGTCCAGGTCGCCCAGCCGCATCTTCGCGCCCTGCAGATCGACGACCACCGGAAGGCTTGAGTCTGCCCGCCGAACCTCGGCGGTCACCGTCCCGAGATCTTCTACCGACATGTGCGATGCGTTCAGCCGTATAGAAGTCGCGCCGGCATCCCGGAGGGACCTGGCGAGGCCCCGACTCGAGGGCCCCAGGGTCGCCACTATTTCGGGATAGGAAAACATCGCTCCTCAAGAATAGAGACAGCCGGCCGGGCAGTCAAAGGCAGATTGTCGAGGCGGGCTCTACGATGATCCCAGACACGGCCGACTCGCTCCCGGAAGAAGCTCCGCGGCGAAAGAAACCAGGATCATAACGCCGACCCGCTGTCTGAATCCCCGGTCAGCGCGATCATGGAAGTTCCATGGACGGCCGCTTAAGTATAGTATTATTAGAGAATAGATCACGGTCGCTGACTAAGAGCTGCCGGCCGCAAATCGCTCGAGGAGTCGTACGCGCCGGTGCCGGCCGCTTTTGCCAGTGCCGATCTGGAACAGGTCCCCACCGGACTCTTATGAGCAAGAGTCGGCCAGCCATTCAGATACTTCTTGCCGTAGGTCAGAACATCATTCGAGAAGCGCTGAGGCATCTGCTCGAGCAACAGCCCGACATGCAGATCGTCGCAGAAACCGGGGAGGGCAAGGATGTGGTCCGGCTTGTGATCGACACCAAGCCCGAGGTCGCGATCCTTGACCTGCGATTCCAGTTTGGGAAAAGGGCTCGCCAGGCTCGGCAGTCGCTCGAAGGCTGGCACTCGAAAGGATGCTTTCGGCCTGACACGGCGCGAACTCGATATCATCTCGGCAATCGCGGCAGGCTACTCCAACACCGAAATCTCGGAGAGATTCTCCATAAGCCAGAATACCGTGAAGCACCACGTGACCAATATCTTCGACAAGGTCGGGGTCTACAATCGACTGGAACTGGCTCTCTTCGCCATTCACCACAATCTGATACGCAACCTGGACCAATTCAATCGTCAGGCTGATGAACCCGGACACTGCGACAGCCAGAACCGCATTGCGAAAAGGGAATCCTGGCCTGACCTGAGTCCGGTAGATGAAATAGAAGAACCCGAAGGGGATGAAGCCCAGGACGTTGATCAAGACATCGCCGGTGTCCGAGAAATAGGGGTGCGGGTCTTCCCAGGGCACCACGAGCACAGTCTTGCTCAGAACCCGGAAATATTCGGGAACCAGGAGCGGAATGCCGGAGGGAGATCGGTCCGGTATCGCGGCTCCGCTCCGCTCATCCATGAAGTAGAGCGCTGAAAGCCCGGTTTCAGATCGGAGCTGCCGGAGGTGACCGCCGGTCCAGAGTCTGTAGTGGCGTGCCATCTCGCAGGCAGCGAGAGTTCGATTGAAAATCGCTGCACAGAACATCTTTCCCGCCCAGCGCCGATTACCCCGGGGGGAGTTCCCCAGCACCAGGCGCCCGCGCAGCACCTCCGGGCGTACGATCAGGCCGGGTATCTCCCTGGCCAGTACGCCATCAACGTAGAAGTTCGTACCCGCGGCGCTGCAGGCTATCGCGATGAATCGCGGCGCACCCGGGCGCAGGCCCGCATCCAAACCGACTTCTCGAGGACTCTTCCGGCCGTGTATATCGCGCGAGAGCACGCGCACCAGCAGGTCGTCCTTCCATTGCGCAACCAACAGGTTCTCAGGCAGTTCGCCGTCATAGAAGGTCAGAATCGAACCAACCTCCCTGGCCGATTTGTGTGCCGATCGGACGTAAAGTTCGATCGTGACACCACCGGCGTCCGAGCTGCGGGCGGTGCCTCCGAGATCGAACCGACCCTCACTGTATATGATCGAAGGCCACCCGAAAATGGTACCGTTGGCGCCCGGCCGCCACCCCAGATTGTTACGTGGG
>JAFNAH010000130.1 GCA_017860075.1 Acidobacteriota bacterium
CCGCGCGTCGTCAACGAGCCGCTCCACATGGTGGACATCATGCCCACGGTGCTCGCGCTGGCCGGCGCCAAGGCGAGCCCCGACAAGCCGCTCGACGGCAAAGACATATGGGGTGTGGTCGCCGAGGGCAGACCCTCGCCGCACGACGACATCCTGGTGAACGTCGAGGCGTTCCGCGGGGCCATCATCAAAGGCAAGTGGAAGCTGGTCAAGATTGCATTGTTGCCGGGCAAGACCGAGCTTTTCGACCTGACCACCGATCTGGGCGAGAAAAACGACGTCGCCGCGCAAAATCCAGAGGTCGTTCGTGATCTGGAGAGCCGCCTGATCGCCTACGCCAAGCAGCAGAAGCCGAGCATGTGGATGAAAGCGCAGCCGGATTACCTTGGAGCGCAAGGGAAGACCCTCTTCGATCCGGACTTCGACATCGACGACGGTGGATTGCCGCACCTGAGGCCGGTCCTGCCCAAGGAATGAGCAATGGCAAAGGAGACCTGAAAATGATGAAAACGCTTGTCCAACTGCTGACGATCATTTTCATGGCGTTGTCGGTATCTGTCCTTGCCGCGGACAAGCGAACGCCTGTACCGAACCTTGGGATGGCGGCCACGCCGGCTGCCGCCACCACCGATGACGGAACGATCCTGCCGTTCCCGCCGACTCCGTCGGCCAGCGTGGCCGGGCAAACCCTGCAGGAGTCGACGATGAAGCGGCGCGTTGAGCGGAGCCACCTGCCCAAGGATGCGCCCAACATTCTGATCATCCTGTTGGACGACGTCGGGTTTGGGCTCCCCGACACCTACGGTGGTCCGATCCACACGCCGACGCTCTCGCGCCTAGCCGATGAAGGCATCAGCTACAACACTTTCCACACCACCTCGATCTGCTCCCCGACGCGCGCATCGCTGCTAACCGGGCGCAACCACCAGCGCGTGGGTTCCGGGACCATTGCGGAACGCGCGGTAGACTGGGACGGCTACACCGGTGTGGTTCCCAGGACGTCTGCGACCCTGGCGAAGGTCCTGGCTGGCTATGGATACAAGACCGCCGCCTTCGGCAAGTGGCACAACACCCCCGCGATCGAAACAACCGCGATGGGACCGTTCACCCTCTGGCCGACCGGCGAAGGCATCGGGTTCGACTACTTCTACGGTTTTCTCGCCGGCGAGACCTCGCAATGGGAGCCCAGGCTGGTCGAGAACTTCAATCCGATCGAGCCGCCGCGCGACGAGAAGTACCACCTAACCGAAGATATTGCCGGGCAAGCACTGACGTGGATGAAACGCCATCGCGCGTTCTCGCCCGACAAGCCGTTCTTCATGTACTGGGCCCCAGGCGCCGCGCACGGGCCGCACCACATCTTCAAGGCATGGGCGGACAAGTACAAAGGCCGGTTCGACAACGGTTGGGACGCGCTGCGCGAAAGGACATTCGAGCGCCAGAAGGCGCTTGGGTGGATCCCGGCGAATACCAGGCTTACGCCACGGGCGAATTCCATGGCCGCGTGGGACAGCATCCCGGAATCGGAGCGTCCCTTCCAGCGGCGGTTGATGGAGGTATTCGCAGGATTCGTCGAGCACGCGGATGCCCAGGCGGGCAAGCTGATCGACGGGCTCGACAAACTCGGCATACGTGAGAACACCATTGTCATCTACATATGGGGCGACAACGGTTCCAGCGCCGAAGGTCAGAACGGCAGCATCAGTGAGATGCTGGCGCAGAACCAGATACCGAACACGATCCAGCAGCAACTCGTGGCCCTGAACAAGATTGGTGGTTTGGATGCGATCGGCGGAGCGAAGATGGAAAACATGTATCACGCAGGTTGGGCGTGGGCGGGCGACACGCCTTTCCATCACACCAAGCTGATCGCCTCGCACTTCGGCGGAACGCGCAATCCGATGGCAATCTCCTGGCCGAAGGGCATCAGGCCCGACAAGACACCGCGGTCACAGTTCCATCACGTCAACGACATCGTACCGACGATCTACGAGATCCTTGGCATCAAGCCGCCCGAGGTGGTGGACGGCTTCAGGCAGGATTCGATCGACGGTACGAGCATGGCCTACACGTTCGCCGACGCCAAAGCGCCCAACCGCAAACACACGCAATACTTCGAGAACAACGGCAGCCGTGGCATTTACCACAACGGCTGGTATGCCTGTACCTTCGGTCCGCTGACGCCGTGGCTCACCGTGAGCCCGGGACTCGGCACGTGGGACTCGAGCAAGGATGTCTGGGAGCTCTACAACCTCGAGACCGACTTCTCGCAGGTCGAGAACCTCGCGGCGAAGGAGCCGAAACGCCTGGAGGCAATGAAGGCGCTGTTCCTCAAGGAAGCGAAGGAGAACAATGTCTTCCCGATTGGCGCGGGCATCTGGTTGCGCATCCACCCGGAAGACCGCGTCAAGACACCCTACACGAGATGGGACTTCGACGGGACGACGACCCGCATGCCCGAGTTCACTGCACCCGGCCTGGGTCGCGAGAGCAATCATGTCACCATCGATGTAGAGCTCGGCGAGAACGCATCCGGCGTCCTCTACGCGTTGGGCGGTGCCGGAGGAGGGCTGACCCTGTACATGGATAAAGGCCAACTTGTCTACGAGTACAACATGATGATCATCGAACGCTATATCGCCCGATCGAAGAACAAGCTCACGCCTGGCAGACACAAGATCGAAGTGGACACGAGGATTGAAAAGCCCGGCGCACCGGCGGAGGTTGTGCTGAAGGTCGATGGCGCGGAGGTTGCCCAGACGATGGTAAAGCGCACGGTGCCTGCCGCCTTTACCGCCAGCGAAACCTTCGATGTTGGTGTCGATCTCGGCTCGATCGTATCACTCGATTATTTCGACCGCGCACCGTTCCGGTTCGACGGCAAGATCCAAAAGGTCTCCGTCGAGCTGAAGTGAGGCTTACCTGCCCATCCTGAATGGGTGGAACTACCTCGTGCGCTTATATCAGCCGCGGAGGGAGACCCTCTCGGGCCAGTTCGCAAACCGAACGACCCCAGACCAGATAGGAGAATAATAAGGAGCGAGAGGATGCGCTGGGAGGACGAACGGCAGAGCGACAACGTCGAGGATCGCCGGGGACAGAGCGGGGGATTCGGCGGGTTGGGGATACGCCGGGGCGGCATCGGAATCGGAGCGATCCTGCTGGCGTTGGTGGGCGGCTGGCTGCTCGGCATCAACCCGCTGGAGATCCTGGGTCTGATCGGAGGTGTCGATGGAGGGCCGTCAGTGCAGGCACCCGCGCCGTCGGCTTCCGGCCAGCATGGGGCATCGCCGGCCGATCCGGGCGGCCGATTCGTGTCGACCGTGCTCGCCAGCACCGAGGACGCCTGGACCAAGGTCTTCCGTCAGGGGGGCGCGAGGTACCGACCACCCAAACTGGTGATGTTCAGCGGCGCCACGCGGACTGCCTGCGGCCTCGGGCAATCGGCCGTCGGGCCGTTCTACTGCCCGGAGGACCAGACCGTCTACATCGATCTGAGTTTCTACCAGATGCTGCAGCAGCGTTTCAAGGCGCCGGGAGATTTCGCCCAGGCCTATGTCGTGGCTCACGAGGTCGGCCACCACGTTCAGAACCTGCTCGGCACCATGAACAAGGTGCAGTCGCAGCGACAGCGGATATCGGAGCGTCAGTACAATCAATTGTCGGTCCGGCTGGAGCTACAGGCCGACTGCTACGCCGGCGTCTGGGCCCGCCAATCGCAGCAGGCCAAGGGCTGGCTCGAGAAGGGGGACGTCGAGGAAGGCCTGAACGCCGCTTCGCAGATCGGCGACGACACGATGCAGAAGCGCGAGCAGGGAACGGTGGTTCCGGACGCGTTCACGCATGGGTCCTCGAAGCAGCGCGTGTACTGGTTCCGGGCCGGCATGGAAAGCAGGCAGCTGTCAGACTGCGACACGTTCGCGCGCGCGGAGCCCTGAGGATTCCCCGTTCCTTAACCGGGAAGGAAGGTAAGTTGTCGCATGAGACGATCGCCGCGATTTCGATATCCCTTGTTCGCCGCAGGCCTGGCTCTCGCCGCCGCTATCCTCGTGACGGCCGCCGGTACAACTGCGGTAGCGCAGTCCGTCGCGGGAACAAGCGGGCAAGCCGTGGTCCAGGGAACGGCGTCGTATCGCGAGCGGATCGCGCTGCCTCCGGATGCCGTGTTCGAGGCGATGCTGGAGGATCACTCCAGGGCCGACGTCCCGGCGGACGTGCTCGGGCGTGTGCGCGTGGAATCCCCGGGGCAGGTGCCGATCCGGTTCGAGATTCCCTACGACCCGTCTCGCATCCAGGAGCGGCACGCATACTCCGTGCGCGGCCGCATCACCGTCGATGGCGAGCTCTGGTTCACGACGGACCGCATCTATCCTGTACTGACGGGAGGCAATTCCGACAAGGTCAACCTTATGCTGGTCCGTGCGCCGGCATCTCCCGCCGCCGGCAAAGGGGGAAGCCCCGACGGCCCGGGCGAGCTGCCGGTGAGCTTCGAGGGCGACCTGCCGGCCGCAGACGGCCCGGGCATCCGATACCACCTGGACCTGTTCCCTGACCAGGCATTTGCGCTGCGCCTGACCTACCTCGGTCGAAAGGACGATACCCGGTTCGACGATATCGGCAACTGGAAGGTATCGGCGGACGGCGGCACGCTCACCCTGCGGGGCGGGCGCGAGGCTCCGGTGATGTTTGCCATCAAGGATGGACGCACGCTGCGCAAGCTCGATCTTGCAGGCCGCGTGATCGAGTCCAGACTCAATTACGACCTCACGCGCCGTGAACCGTTCGAGCCGATCGAGCCCCGGCTGCTTCTGCGGGGGATGTACCGTTACATGGCGGATGCCGGCATGTTCCAGGAGTGCCTGACGGGCTGGCGGCTTCCCGTGGCGCAGGAGGCCGACAACGCGAAGCTGGAGGCTGCGTATTCCAGGGCGCGCCGGAAGCCCGGGGAGGCGCTGCTCGTCACCCTCGAAGGATCCCTCGTGAGCCGTCCGCGCATGGAAGGGGCGGGCGTGCAGAGGATGCTCGTTCCCGAGCGGTTCATCGACGTATTGCCGGGCGAGACGTGCGGCCCGCGGCATTCGGAGGCGACGCTGGAAAACACCGATTGGGAACTTACCCGCTTGGGAAGCAAGCCTGCCGAAAAAGGCGCGGGCGGACACGAAGTTTCCATGACGCTTGTCGGAGAGGGCCGGCGGGTCCAAGGATTCGGTGGCTGCAACCGGTTCGCAGGTGGCTATGAACTCGACGGGAAGCGCTTGCAGTTCAAGCAGATGGCGGGCACCATGATGGCCTGCAAGGAAGGGATGGAGCAGGAAGCGACCTTCCAGAAAGCCCTCGAATCGACGGTGTCGTGGGAAATCCGTTGCGAGCACCTGGAGTTCTTTGACGCGGCCGGCGTGATGCTGTTGCGGTTCGAATCACGGAACATGAGGTAAAG
>JAFNAH010000131.1 GCA_017860075.1 Acidobacteriota bacterium
GGATCACAAGGGTTGGGTGTGGCCGGCTTTCGAAGAGCGATCGTTCGAGGCTTACCGGGCCTACTATGAGTTCGTGCCAAAAGGGAACTGGACCGTCGAATATACGGTTCGGTTGAACGCAGAGGGAACCTTCCAAATGCCGCAGACCCGGGTCGAGGCGATGTATGCCCCCGAAATGTTCGGCGAGATTCCCAACGAGCCCTTCAGAGTGCGATGAACGCAGGTCCGGTCTGTCGAACCTGTCTCGAAACTCTATGGAGCGGGCCATCAGCCCTTGGATCCTGTTCATGGACGCAAACCCGGGGCTTCGCCCCGGGCTGGTATAAGAGCGCGCCTTCGGCGCTTCGCTCTAAATGGTGATTTGAATGTGGTCCCGAGAGCCGGAGGCCCGATTCATACCAGCCTGGCGCAACGCGCCAGGTGAAGGAATGGCAAGGCTCCCAAGGGCTGAAGGCCCGTCTCATAGTTGGTTTTGAGACGGCCTCATCAGACTGGGACCAACTCGTCGAGAAAGGCAGGAATTACGCATCGGCATCGAGTCCTGGCAGGTGTTGCGGTCCTTGTCGCAACAGGCGGCATCCTGAGTGTCTTGGGCTTCCTGAGCCTCACGCCGGCCCGCATCCCTTCGTTTGCGGAGGTCCGTGGAGCCTTCGCCGCCTCCGAGGCGCTGCTGCTCGACCGGCACGGCCGCGTGATCCATGAGATGCGGGTGGATCCCAGGATGCGGAGGCTGCAGTGGGTTCCGCTCGAGGAAATCTCGCCTGCGCTGAGATCGGCTATCCTGCGGGCCGAGGATCGCAGGTTCTCCAGCCACCATGGGGTCGACTGGAGATCGATGGCTGGAGCCTTGTTGGCATCTGCGAGCCCTGGCAGCCGGCGTGGCGCCAGCACGATCACCATGCAGGTTGCATCCCAGGTCAGCCGTGAACTGGAACCTCGCGGGGGACGTCGCTCGCTTTATCAGAAATTGCTCCAGATCCGCGCAGCCCTCGCGATGGAGCGCAGCTGGACAAAATCACAGATCCTGGAGGCGTACCTTAATTTCGTCACCTTCCGTGGAGAACTGCAGGGCGTGGCAGCAGCTGCGACCAGCCTGTTCGACAGGCGACCACACGGTCTCAATCAGATCCAGTCCCTTGTTCTGGCTTCGCTGATCCGGGCACCCAATGCCGGCATCCCGGAGGTTGCGGCGAGAGCCAGGGCCCTTGCGTCCGGCCTGGGCTGGACCGGCGAGATGGAATATATCGACAACTGCGCCCGTGAGACCTTGCTGCACCGCTATTCGATCAGGCATGAGGCTTCCCTGGCGCCTCATGTCGCGATGCAGCTTTTCAGAAATACCGGAGCGGGCAAGACTCCTCGCAGAGGAGAAATCGACACCACGCTGGACGCCGACCTTCAGCGATACGCGCTCGAGTCGCTCCGGCACCACATCATGGCGGTGGCTCCGCAAAATGTCCGTGACGGCGCACTCCTTGCAGTCGAGAACCAAACAGGCGATGTCCTCGCATACGTCGGCAATCCCGGCGAGGTCTCCAGTGCACGTTTTGTCGACGGAGTCAGGGCCCTGAGGCAGGCGGGCTCTACTCTCAAGCCCTTTCTCTATGGCGCAGCGTTCGACCGGCGAATCCTGACGCCGGCCTCTCTCATCGATGACAGCGCGCTGGACATACCGGTCCCCGGCGGCGTCTACCGGCCGCGCAACTACGACGACGAATTCCATGGCCTTGTCAGTGTGCGGACAGCGCTCGCCTCTTCGCTGAACGTCCCGGCCGTGAAGACACTGAACCTGGTGGGCGTGGACAACCTGGTCGGCATGCTGTGGAGACTTGGATTCGAGGAGCTCCGCTCCCCCGATTTCTACGGACCTTCGCTCGCGTTGGGATCCGCTGACATCACCCTCTGGGACCTCGTGAACGCGTATCGGGCACTGGCAAACGGCGGAACTTGGGGGAGCATGAGGCTTGTCTTCGAAGAGGAACTTGCTCAACCGCGCCGTGTGCTTACGCCTGCTGCTGCCTTCCTGCTTTCGGACATACTCTCGGACCGCGAAAGCCGCAGCCGCACTTTCAGCCTCGAGAGCCCGTTGTCCACAAGGTTCTGGACGGCCGTGAAGACCGGCACGAGCAAGGATATGCGTGATAACTGGTGCGTGGGCTACTCCGACCGCTATACGGTCGGCGTGTGGGTGGGCAATTTCTCGGGCGAGCCTATGTGGAACGTCAGCGGTGTGACCGGGGCTGCGCCGGTTTGGCTGGAAGTCATGAACTGGCTCCATCGCGGCACCGTGAGCGTTCCTCCGGCACCGCCCGAGGGGGTGGTGTCAAAGGCGGTAGAGCTGGCCGATTTCGGGCGGGTCCGCAAGGAGTGGTTCGTGCAGGGGACCGAAGCGGCGCGTGTTGGCGCCGCCTCCGCTCACCCGCGCTTCCGGATCAGCTATCCGGCCCCCGGCACGGTCATCGCCCTGGACCCTGATATCCCCGCAGCATCGCAGAGGGTTTTCTTTGAGGCGGAGCCGGGTGGAGGCGATCTGCGGTGGCTGCTCAACGGTGAGCCGGTTGGGTCGGCAAATTCGCTGGTACTCTGGTCTCCCCTCAAGGGCAGACATCACCTTGCCCTGGTTGATCGGGAGGAACAGATCCTGGATTCCGTGGAGTTCGAGGTGCGGGGCAATTCTGCCCCGGTCACGGAACGGTAGGGCGGGACTCGAAAGGACCTGCATGAAACGGCGCGAATGGCTCAGGAGAACGAGCTCGGCAGCAGCGCTCACCCTTGGAGGCGGGGTTACGGCCATGACACAAGAGAAGCCCGGCAAGAAGACAACGACAGCTGCGACTCTGCAAACCGAGGTCATGCGCCTCAAGCTGCGACATACGTGGACCACCGTCATGTCCTCCAGCGATTACCGCGAGAATCTATTCGTCCGCCTCCGTTGCGGAGATGTCACCGGTCGCGGTGAGGGGGCCCCGATCGTTCGCTATCACGAGAATGCAGACAGCGCGCGGCGTGCCTTGGAATCAGTATCACAGCTGGTAGCGGCCACGGACCCCTGGCACTTTGAGAAGCTCATGTCGGAGGTGTTCCGTCGGATCTCCGGCGAATACGCTGCCAAGGCAGCCCTCGATATTTCGCTCATGGATATGGCGGGCCGGCGTCTCGGCGTGCCGCTCTACAGGTATTTTGGACTGGATCCTGACGATACACCTGTGACGACCTATTCCATCGGCATTGATACCCCGGAGATGACGAGACAGAAGGTCCGCGAAGCCGAGCAGTTCCCGGTCCTCAAGATCAAGGTCGGCCTGCAGTCGGATGAGGAGACAATCGCCAGTGTACGCAGCGTGACGAAGAAACCGCTGCGGGTCGACGCAAACGAAGGATGGAAGGACAAAGAGGAGGCCGTGCGCAAGATCAACTGGCTGGAAACCCAGGGTGTGGAATTCGTGGAGCAGCCGATGCCGGCCTCGATGCTGGAAGAAACACGCTGGGTACGGAGCAAAGTGCACCTTCCGATCATCGCGGACGAGGCTTGCCTGCACCCCACGGATATTCCGCGGCTGGTGAACTCCTACGATGGGGTAAATATCAAACTGATGAAGTGCGGCGGGATGCTGGAGGCTTTTCGGATGATCCAGATTGCCAGGTCGCTCGGAATGAAGACCATGCTCGGTTGCATGATCGAAAGCTCGATCGGTGTGACCGCCGCCGCCCACCTCTCGCCGCTGGTTGATTATGCGGACCTCGACGGGAATCTGCTGATCGCGAACGACCCGTTCTCCGGAGTGCGAGTGGAAAAAGGAAAACTCATCCTGCCCGATGGCCCGGGCCTGGGTGTCATGCGGGCGGCAGACGCGCATGTCGGTGGGGAATGAGTTCAATCCGCATCGCCACACCGTGAGCACCGCGATACAAGGGTTGGTCCACTTAGACTTGGACTTAGACCTGGACCTGGACCTGGACGTGGACCTGGACGAAAGGGTTCTGCTGCCGCCCAAATCTTCCGGAGGATGCCTGATACCCACGCGCGAGATAGCCGCAGTCCCTACACCTGCGGCTGTCCAGAGAGCATCAGTCCAGGTCCACGTCCAGGTCCAAGCCTGAGTCCAAGTTGAGGTCGATGAGAGCAACCTGATTTGAAGGCCTGAGAAACCGCGAGCAATGAACTCTCTGCTTGGTTTCAAGGCTGATTAGGGTGTATATATTCGACATAGTGTTCAGTGCATAAAGATGCAGCGGGAGGTTTCACGACAGGGAAATTTCCGATAACGCCCCGGGACGAAATGTCGATCTGAACGATATGGAGTATCGGCGGGACCCGCGATTTCTGGCCAATCAGCCGGTATCTGTAACCGATCTGGAAAGTTCCTCGCCTCCACAACACGGAGAGCTCGCAGATTTCTCTAACCTCGGTGTACGCCTGCTGGTGCCGTGCAGGCTCTCTCCCGGCACGGCAGTGAAGGTGCAGTGGGCCGGAACACTTCTGCTGGGTGAAGTGATCTACTGCAATCAAGCCGAGGGAGGATTTCACGCGGGCCTGCGGTTGGAGGATGCCCTCTACGACACGGATGCCCTGGCCGCAATGGTGGTTGAGCGGCCTGCGCGTCTGCGCAATTCGTTGAGCGGGTAGCTTTCTCTTATTCGGGCGCAGTTGCCTGGTCCATGCGGTACTTGTTCTGCCTCGCCGCAGCGGGGTACAGGATAGCTTTTCCCATCGAACAGCACGGCGGGTTAGCGGGATTCTCTGGGCGAAGCGCGCAGAGCGCGGTCATAGGCCCACGAGCGGATATGGTCGACCTGCTCCCGCATGGTCTTTGAGAGCGGGATCACGTTCAGTGCGGCCTTATGGATGTCGTCAAAGGTCAGCTCTCTCTCTTCCAGGCGAACCGCCGTCAGTGCCGAAACCACGCACTGCTCTATTTCCGCACCCGTCCATCCCTGCGTGATCTTCCGGAGGCGGTGGATCTGCAGGCCGTCCGGATCGATGCCGCGCCTCTTCAGGTGTATGCTGAAGATCTCGCTCCGCTCGACCTCGGTCGGCAGGTCGATGAAGAAAAGCTCGTCGAACCGCCCTTTGCGTATCATTTCGGCGGGCAAAAGATCGATGCGGTTCGCCGTGGCTGCGACAAAAAGGCCACGCGCCTTCTCCTGCATCCAGGTGAGGAAGAAAGCGAAGATTCGCCCCAGGTAAGCGCTCGCGTCACCTGTGGTCTGCCCGGTCAAGCCCATCTCGATCTCATCGAACCAGACCACCGCGGGGGCCATCGCTTCGAGCGTCCGGCACGCATCGGCAAACGCGGCATCCGGGTTGCCGTGCCTGCCGGAGAAAACTTCGATCATATCGACACGGTAGAGCGGCAGGCTGAAGCAGGAGGCGATCGCCTTGACGGACAGGCTCTTACCGCATCCGGACACACCCATCACGAGTCAGCCACGTCTTGAGGTATTCGAGCCCGCCCACGTGGCCGATTTCAGTTCCGTCGGCGACGTACTGCACCAGGCCGGACTTGTTCACGAGCAGCTTCTTCTCCTCGAGCAGCCGGGGCAGCGCATCGAAATCAAGCGCTGAGCCGCCTGAGAGAGCGCGTCGCAGGGCGTGGCGGGCCTCGTCGAGTGTCAGGCCCTGCAGAGCGCGTGCCATGGCGAAGAGAGTCTCGTCGCGCCGGTCGATTTTGAATCCCTTTCCGGTCAGGCCTTCGCTCTCCAGGCGAAGGAACTCGATTAGCTCAGGAAGATCCGGCGCTCCCAGCATCATGAATGCGATCTGGCGGTCGATTTCCTCCGGGATCACCCGGATAGGCGAAGTGACGATCACGAACTTGCCCGTATCCATGCAGAGCTCGTAAATGTCCCGCAGGCGCCGCCGCACTTCGGAATCGTTCCGGATGAACTCGTGGAAATCCTTCAACTGAAAAAGTGCCGGCGACTTGTACTGGGCGATAAAGTCGAGCAGGGCGCGGGGGCTGAGAGGCGACGATTCGCCATCAGCAGGGGTCGGCGGGCAGAGTCCTTCGGTGAGGCTCCAGGTCCAGACCGGAATGGGCTTCCGGAACAGCTTCCCCGCCGCAAGGTTCAGGAGCTGGCGGATCCTCGCCTCTTCAGGAGATTGAATATAGATGAGAGGCCGGCCGCCCTGAATCAGCTCTGTGAGTGAGGCGAAGGCACGGCTGGATGCCTGGGCCTGTGCTGTCATGCTATTTGTCATCGTTGCCGAATGTTACATGAAATCGGCATCAATTTCAGTCGGGACGTGCGACCCCCGACCTCCCGCATCGTTTACAGGCTTCATCCGGAAGCGGAATGGCTCACGGCCGGAAGTTGCAGCCCAAGATCGCAGGGCGCACTGCTGAGACAAAAGTGGTAGAATTTTGCTCAGCCTAGCCCCGGAGAGGGTCATCCGACTGAATGAGAGAAGAACAACCGCCTGTCGACGAGAATGCGAGGGTCGACGCCCTTCGCCGCTATGGCATCCTCGACACTCCGCGCGAGGAGGCCTATGACGATCTCGCCTCACTTGCGGCACAGGTATGTGGGACACCGCTTGCGATGATCGGTTTCCTCGATACCGACCGTGTCTGGTTTAAGTCTACGGTCGGATTCGATGCCACCGAGATGCCGCGAGACAGGACCTTCTGCGCCCATGCAGTCGTTGTCCGCGAGGTCCTGGTTGTTCCGGATGCCGCCGCGGATCCCCGCTTCTCATCCAACCCGCTTGTGACCTCTGCGCCGGGCGTGCGCTTCTACGCGGGCGTTCCGCTCTTCAGTCGGGAAGGGTATGCGCTCGGCACACTCTGCGTGGTCGACCGGGTGGGGCGGGAGATCCTTCCCGCCCAGCTCTCAGCCCTTAGGGCGCTCGCGCGCCAGGTGACGGCGCAGCTCGAACTGCGCAGAAGGCTGACCGAGCTCGCGCAGGCGGTCAGTGACAGAACGCGCGCACAGGAAGAGCTGGACCTGATGTTCACTCTCTCCATTGACATGCTCTGCGTTGCGGGTTTTGACGGGTATTACAAGCGCCTGAATCCCGCATGGGAGAAGACTCTCGGTTACTCGAAGGAGGAGTTGTTTGCCAAGCCATACGTCGAGTTCGTGCATCCGGAAGACCGTGAGATCACCTTGAAGGAGGGCGAGAAGCTTGCACTGGGGCGGGATGTCATTTTCTTCGAAAACAGGTACATCTGCCGGGACGGGAGTTACCGGTGGCTCGCCTGGACGGCAACGCCCTGGAAGGAGCAGCAGCTCATATTTGCTGCGGCGCGTGACATCACGGAGCGGAAACGCGCGGAAGAAGACCTGAGGCGCACTGCACGGGAGCTGGAGGCGGCCAGGAAGGCCGAGGAGGACAACACGGCCCGGCTTGGCCAACTCGTCAGAGAGCTCGAGTCTTCCCGGCTCCGCGCCGAGGAAGCCACCAGCGCGAAGAGCGAGTTCCTTGCCAACATGAGCCACGAGATCCGGACCCCGCTGAACGCGATCGTGGGAATGACGGATCTCGCGTTGCAGACCAGGCTCAAC